>SCVN01000004.1 GCA_004296885.1 Nitrospirota bacterium
CCCCTTGTCGCTGCACACCTTCGTCAGCGCCGAGGTCAACGTCGTCTTGCCGTGGTCCACGTGCCCGATCGTCCCAATGTTCACGTGGGGCTTCCGCCGCTCGTATTTCGCCTTCGCCATAGATCTTCTCCCTCGTTTTTTTCCTAGCCCTCAAGGGTCGCCCAGATCGGTCCGTCGCGTCTCACACGCGCCAGCACAAGCAGCTTGGCATGGAGCCCACGACGCGGATTGAACGCGTGACCTCGTCCTTACCAAGGACGTGCTCTGCCAACTGAGCTACGTGGGCACCCTCTCATTCACCCAGCAGATCCACCGGCAACATCCATCGGCAACCGGCCTCGAAGACCGCGCCATCATGGAGCGGGCGACGGGATTTGAACCCGCGACAGCCAGCTTGGAAGGCTGGAACTCTACCACTGAGCTACGCCCGCATGAGACCAAACCAAACTACGGTTTCTATCCGGCTCGCCTAAATCAAAGCTCGCCGGTTCGAGCAAGCTTGGTGTGGTGGGCAGGCAAGGATTCGAACCTTGGAAGCCGATGGCAACAGATTTACAGTCTGCCCCCTTTGTCCACTTGGGTACCTGCCCGGCCGAGCCCATGAATCTTCGCGTAAAATTGAGATAAACCATGCCGAACGCAAAAGCAAACCATCCCATAGACAGTCCTCCCGCTATCACACGATGGAACCGGGTGACTGTCTCAGGGATGGAGATATGTGGCTCAGGAAACGCCCGATTGTAGAAGCAAAACGGCAGATTGTCAAGAGGAAGTTTGAGGCATTTTTATGACCGGCAGGGCATTGCCTCTTTAGGAGCCAACCGATGCTGCTCCATGACTAAAGAGGCGCGTTGCGCCTGTCCTCCAGAAGCTCCAAATAACACTTCGAGCAACACCCGCAACTCCTGTGGAGTGAGTCGATGAGAGGGAGCCAGATAGCGCTTACGGGTCACCTGCCGTTCGGCTTGGTCTTCCGGTTCATAGTAACCGATGAGATCCCCATCCTTGTCCGCTTTCCTCAGGCGTTGCAGCCACTGATCGTTTGCGTATGCAGGCCGACTCTGTTTCGACGCTCTGCCCAGCTCCAACTGGCTCCAGATGGCCCAACCGACAAAAACAGCCCAGGACTCATTCAGTGCTTCCCAGGCTTCTCGCTCGCTGAGGAAGCGGATTTCCGTCGCTCCCCTCCTCTGCACGACGGGCGTAATCGTCACCACTTGATACCAACATCGCTGCCGCTCTTCGGCAAAGGCGCGCAGACGGAGAACCTCTGGGCTCAGAACTTTCTCATCGAGTTGCGATCCAATGTAGTCCATGTACGCATGAAGGAATTCGTGAAACAGCGTGCTCACTTCACGGTGCGTCATCTTGGCCAGTGGCTTCAACGTTCCACCGGCCCCATTAAACGACAGCGCGAGATTCAGCAGCATCCGATGTTCTTGGGGATGGTATTCCGCCGCAAACGCATGGAGATCTTCAAATTCCAGCGTGAGAAAGTCCGGCGGAATAACCCGCAGGAATTTTGTCGGGAGCCCCAATGCCTCAGCCTGGATAATCAAGTTGCTCCAGGGGCTCTTGGGAGGAACGGCATTGGCGCCAGGCTCACCTGCACCTGCATGCACCGGCCAACCACAAAGTCCGACGCTCATTACGGCAAGCAACAGCCATAGACGAAGCCGCCGCACGAGCGTCAATCCCATTCGCGGAAGCGCTCGTCATACGCCCCGCTTTCTTCCACAAGGGCCCACGTGTCGAGTAGCGAGGACGGCACATCATCCAAGAAACGAGATGGCCTGGAGAGGATCGAGCCGGTGGATTTGTCAAACACGTTGATCGGATAGGTTAAGAACAAGTGCTGCTTCGCGCGGGTCACCGCGACATAGAAAAGTCGCCGCTCCTCTTCCAATTCCTCCTCGGTGGCAAAGGAATAGGCAGAGGGAAACCGCCCGTCCACGACCCACAGCACGAACACGCATTGCCATTCCAGCCCTTTGGCCGAGTGGATCGTGGAGAGCACCAATCGTTCGTCGTCCCGACTTCCTGCTTCCACATCCACCACACTCGAGTCCGGCGGTTCCAGCGCGAGATCGGCCAAAAACTCGTCCAGCTTGGGATAGCGTTCCGCCATGGAGTAGAGATGCTCCAGATCCCGCATACGTTTGGGATAATCGTCATACTGTTCCTTAAGAATCGGGAGATAATAGCCGTAAATTTCATTCACTTGCTCGGCCGGCGTCAGCGAGCCGGTGCTGCCGGCCTCGTCCAACACCCGCGCAAGTTCCTTCAAAGCCCGCCCGGACCGTCCGCTAACGTCCTTCAGAACATCGCCGGGTCGGAGATCAGGCTGTTCGGCCCGGATGAAAGACGCGATCAAATCCTGGGCTTTTTTCGGTCCCACGCCCTCCACGAGCAGCAGAACACGGTTCCAACTCACGGCATCCAGCGGATTCTCGATCACGCGCAAATGAGCCAGCAAATCCTTGACGTGCGCGGTCTCGATGAACTTGAACCCGCCGCGCTTCACAAAGGGCAGATCCCTTCGAGAGAGCTCGATTTCCAGGTCGAAGGAGTGGAAACTGGACCGGAACAGGATAGCCATCTCGTCCAACGGGATCCCTTCTTCACGTAGTTCAAGAATCTTCTGGGCCACGAAACGGGACTGGGCATTTTCTCCCGCCGCTTGAACCAGAGCCGGCAGAGGACCGTCCAGCTTCCGCGTGAACAAGTGCTTGCTGTACTTCTCGGCAGCCCCGTGGATGATCTCGTTGGCCAGATTCAGGATCGGCTGGGTGCTCCGGTAATTTTCTTCCAACTTGTAGATCGTGGCGCCGGGAAACAGCTGCGGAAACTCCATGATGTTCCGGAACGTGGCGCCGCGGAACGCATAGATGGATTGCGAGTCGTCCCCCACCACCATCACGTTGTCGTGCGTCGCCGCCAACTTTCGGACCAAGTCCGCCTGAAGCCGGTTCGTATCCTGGTACTCATCCACCAGAATGTAGCGAAAATTCGACGAGATCGCCTGACGTGTGGCCTCATGTTCGCTCAGCAGCAGGCGCAACTTGACGAGGAGATCGTCGTAGTCCATCAGCTGCCGCTGCCGCTTGGCTGCCTCGTAGGCTCTCTGAAGTTTGGCCAGCGCATCCAGATGCTCGGAGAAATGGGCAAACTCCGAGAGCACGACATCATCCAGCCCCTGAAGCGTGTTCTCGCACTTACTGAAGATTTCGGCGATCGTCGCCTTGCGCGGGAACCGCTTATCCTTTTCGTTCATCCCCAGTTGAGCGCGCAGCAAGTTGATCAGATCTTCCGCGTCTCCGCGATCCAGGATCGTAAATCCCGACTCCAGCCCGATCGGCCGGCCATACCGGCGCAGCAAGAGATTGGCCATCGAGTGAAAGGTCCCCCCTTGGACCCGCTCACTGCGCGCTCCGATCAGGACACCGGCCCGCTGCAGCATCTCCTGCGCCGATTTGCGGGTGAAGGTCAGGAGCAGAATCGCCGACGGATCCACGCCCTTGTCGATGAGATAGGCCACGCGATAGACCAGCGCCCTGGTCTTGCCGCTACCGGCGCCGGCAATCACCAGCGAGGGGCCATCTCCCGCCGTGACGGCGGCCAACTGCTGCGGATTCAGCGCCGCCGCATAGTCCAGCGACAGTTTCGCCGGTTGGGCCTCTTCCATCGGCCGTTTCAATATATAGGGCTTGACTTCTCGTTCCATGGCACCTTTCTTGCCGGCTATTTTTCTTCCTCGAACTTCCGATGGGCCTCAGCAGCCGCCTTGACATGCCCGACCGCCTCCATGTAGCGGGGCTTCGGCGTAATCTTCTCGGCCGCACGGTAGGCCTTCTCCGCCTTGTCAAACTCGCTCATGATCTCGTAGACGATGCCCAGATCATACCAGGCTGCGCTGTTCATCGGGTCCTGCGCGACAATCCCTTCCCACTGGGCAATCGCATCTTCAGGCCGATTCGCCTTGATATACTCGATTCCTTGTTTCACGTCGGCATCGCCGAACAGCCAGCCGCCGTTTTCGAATCCCCGCTCGACCTTGACCGGATGGGGCTGCAGACTTGCCGCAGCCTTAGCCACGGCATTCTGCGCCAGCTTCGCCATTAACTCCGGCCGCTCCCCTTCGTCCTTCCTGAACGTCCGCCGCAGCCCCCGTCCCTCGGCAGGATTGCCTCCGATGACTTGCCTGGCCATCAGGATCTCCCCTGTCTCCGTCTTCACAACCCGGTAGGACAGCGCGAGCTTTCCCTGGCCCAGATGCGGCATGACCTTCCCCAGCACGAGCGCATCCACCCCCAACACCCTACCGGCCTTGGCAGCCAGCTTCTCATCCACCACACCGGTCATCCCGAGGATTTGCTCCTGTTCTAGAGCCAACAGCTTCTCGCGTTCGACGACTTTGAAATATTGGCCCTCGACCAGATGGGCGGTCAGTAGCTCGGCGAGCTTTCTGCCTGAATCCCCAGGGCCCTCAAATGTCGTGACAGCCAGCGAATGGACTCCTTTAGCTTTGAGATTGACCACGGCCGGCGCCTGCAAGGTGAAATTTAAATGCTGGGTCGCGCAGGCTGAGAGGCTGAGGGCCAGGCCGAGGAGAGTCGGTAGATGCAGCCTTATCTTCACCACTTGTTCCTTCTGAGTAATCCCCGTGGATGCGGCAGAGAAATACCACAGAGCCCAACCTGTTGCAATGACCAACCGCCCCCCTACAGCATCTTGGAGTCCTGGGCGAATTTGTATATAATGGGTCGCTCGGAGGAAAACACGATGAGCGCGTCCAAAGACTCAGACACCGACCTGCTGCGTGAACTGGCTGCGATGATGGTCGCGGTGGCCGGCGAGTCCGTCACCATGGTCAAGCGAAGCGCCCCTGACGCGGCCTTGAAACTCAAATCCAAACAGGAATGGGATATCTATCTCGAATTTCTCAAAGTCCTGTTCAACCTGGCCGATCGGCTGTCCGTCCTCCATCTCCCGATCCAAGAGCAACCTCCCTTTATGGACAGCCTTGAGGACCAGGTTTCCCAACACTTGAAAACGGTCCTGGCTCCGGCCCTTGGTCCCGACAGCGACGATATGGAAGTCACGGTGACGATCGGCAAAGCCGTCGCCGACAGTCGGCAACGATACGAGCGATTTCGTTTTCTCGTGACAGACGAAAGCCCGGGCCGGGCCGACTATCTGAAAGTGATTGGAGAACGGATCGGAGAACTGATTGACGCGACCGGAAACGGCATGGTCACGTCTGCCGCAACCCTGTGCATCAGCTCCGCCATTCCTGCGATGCAGGCCTTGTTTGACGAGGTCCTTTCGGGAAAGACGGCGACGGCGGCCGCCTCCCATCAGAGCAAACCGACAACGGTCGCTCCCCCCACACAGCCGGCACAGCAGGAGGGCACATCCAAGCCGGGCACGACCGGAGCCTCCAATGAAATCAAACTCGTCAGCGTCATGGCCACCGTTTCGGGGGAAGAAGTGGAAACTCGTTGGGGCCTCCACCCTCGGTTTCGGCAAGATCTGACCCAGGATGAAAGCAAGGAACTGACCAAGCTCATGAACCGGGTCACCCAGATCCTCGGCGAGCGATACGCGACCGTCGCCTTCTCATCGGACTGGGCCTCCTGGAACCAGATTGGCCACGCGTGAGAACCACCCAGAGGACATATTCGTGAGCGATCAACCGTCACATCATCCCGCAACCCCTTACGAAATCCACCAACTTCCCCGCGCCTTGGGACGCCTGGGAGAACTGGCCAACAATCTCTGGTGGAGCTGGAAGCCCGAAGCGCGCCGGCTGTTTGAAACCATTGACCCGACCCTCTGGCGACTCGCCCACCACAATCCAGTCAAGCTACTCCACGATCTCAAACCGGAGCGGCTGGCGACCCTCGCGGAAGACCCTGTGTTCGTCCGTCAATATTCGGCCGTATTGAAGGCGTTCGACCAGTACCTGGCCTCCCAAGGGACCTGGATCGCCACCCAACATCCGGCGCTGGCCGGATCCGCCATCGCCTACTTCTCGGCGGAGTTCGGCCTCCACAACTCGCTCCCCATTTACAGCGGTGGCTTGGGCGTCTTGGCCGGAGACCATTGCAAGGAAGCCAGCGATTTGGGATTGCCTCTCACGGGACTCGGGTTCATGTACCCGCAAGGCTACTTTCACCAACGCATTACCCCAGATGGCTGGCAGGAGGCCGAGTACGTTCCCTTCAACCCTCAAGAATCCCCGATCCGGCAAGCCCATACCCCCCAAGGCGAGCCCTGCCGCATCACGGTCTCGCTCGGCGCCAGCATCGTGTCCGCCATCGTTTGGCATGTGCGGGTTGGCCGCATCGCCTTGTACTTGATCGACACGGACGTGCCCGAGAACGAGCCTCGGGATCGGGAACTCTCGGCCCGCCTCTATGGCGGCGATCAGGACATGCGCCTGCGCCAGGAGATCCTGCTGGGCATCGGCGGGGTCCGGGTCTTCCGGGCTCTGGGCCTGTCCCCGTCCGCCTGGCACGTCAACGAGGGCCATTCGGCCTTCCTCACGCTCGAACGACTGCGCGAGCACGTGCAAGCCGGACGCTCTCACGCCGAAGCCACCGAGCTCGTCCGGCAGAGCACCGTCTTCACCACCCATACGCCGGTTCCGGCCGGCCACGACGTGTTCCCCTTTTACATGGTGGAGTATTATTTCAACGGTTATTGGGAGCAACTGGGCCTGACGCGCGAGGCCTTTCTCCAGTTGGGGGCTCACCCGGAGAAGCCGCACGAGGGGTTCAACATGACCGTGCTGGCCATTCGCATGGCGCAGCACCTCAATGGAGTCAGCCGCGAACATGGGCGGGTCTCGCGGGCCATGTGGCGGGCGATCTGGCCTGGCCTCCCCGACGACCGCATCCCGATCCGCAGCGTGACGAACGGCATCCACGTCCCGACCTGGGTCGCCCCTGAACTCAACCACCTCTACAGCAAACACCTGGGACCGGACTGGGCTGAGCGTTGCGACGATCCGGCGGTTTGGCATCGCGTGACCGACATCCCGGACGGCGAACTCTGGGCGGTGCGCCAGATGCTGAAGCGCAAGCTCATGAGCTTCATCCGGGAACGCGCGCGCGGGGGCTGGGTCCACGGACGGATGACCGCCAATCAAGTGTTGGCCAGCGGCACCTTGCTTGATCCGGAAGCGCTGACGATCGGCTTCGCCCGCCGGTTTGCCACTTACAAACGGGCCACCCTGGTCTTCAGCGCCTTGGAACGGCTCAAACATCTACTCCAGGACCGCTGGCGCCCTGTGCAGATCGTCTTCGCCGGCAAGGCGCACCCGGCCGATGAGCCTGGCCGACAATTCATCCACGAAGTCTACGGATTCTGCCGCGACCATGGGCTGGGCGGGCACATCGCGTTCCTCGAAGATTACAATATGCACATGGCTAAATTCCTGGTCCAGGGGGTCGACGTCTGGCTCAACACCCCCAGACCTCCGATGGAGGCCAGCGGCACGAGCGGCCAGAAAGCCGCGCTGAACGGAGTCCCGAACCTGAGCGTCTTGGACGGCTGGTGGCACGAGGCCTACGACGGCGCGAACGGCTGGGCCATTCCCCTGGCCCCGGACCTGACCGATCCCCATGCGCTCGACGCGCACGACGCCGAACATCTCTACCGTATTCTGGAGGCGGACGTGATCCCGCTGTACTATCAGCGGGACCGGGACGACATCCCGCGCGGCTGGGTCGAACTCGTCAAAGACGCCATCCGCACCGTCGCCCCGCGATTTTCAGCCCGCCGGATGGTCAAGGAGTACACGAACCTGCTGTACGGCCCCGCCGCTTTCCCTCCGCCTTCAGCCTGGTGATGAGGGGTTCAGCCCCCGAATGCCTGGCCTGGCTGCGGTTGTCGGCCTTGATGCTGCTCCTCCTGGCCGGCCCGGCCGCCGCCGGTCCCAATCAATCGGACGCGCCGGTCAGCCCCAGCCAAGGCACAGTGCCCGCCCCGATCGAGCGGGAAATTCTCGCCGCAGCCAGGGGCGGCCACCATGACCGGGCCGTGCGCCTGTTTGAAGCTCTGCCGGCCGGGCAGACCCAGTCCCATCACCTGCTGGAAAGCGTCTTCCACAGCTACCTGCGCCTCGGCCGACCGGAACAGGCCTTCGCCCTCTATGGACGCCTGGTCCCGGCCGGCAAGCCGGATGTTGCGGCCTGGCTCCACGATCTGGCCCGCTCCTTCATCTCCGGCCATGCGCGCGACCAGCAGGAATATGTTCGGATCGCGGCCTTCACCACCCTGGCCGAAGCGGGAGACCCGAGCATGGTCCCGCTGCTTGAAGACGGCCTCCTGGACCCATCCATTCTGGTCCGCGCCCGAGCAGTCGAGGGCCTAGGCCGGGTCGGCGAACGGGCCAAACGCACGGGCCAGGTGATGTCAACCGCGGCCCTGAAACGGGCACTCCTGGATCCAACCCCTCCCGTCCGTATTGCCGCGTTGAATGCGCTGGGAGACCTTGGGAACACAAAGGATCAGGCCACGCTGGACACCATGCTCCAGATCGCCAGGGCCGGGGAAGGCCCAATCCATGTATTCGCGCTGGCGGCCCTGTCAAAACTGGGCCATGCGGGTGCCTTTGAGGAAATTATCAACGCCGCCACGCTTCCGGATCCGGACGTGCGCATGGCGGCGATCGGCGTGCTGGGCCGGCTCAAACGTCCCACCAGCCTCTCGCTGCTGGCGCAATCCGTGTACGATCCGGAAGAATCCGTGCGGGCCTTCGCCGCCGGCGCCTTGGGAGAGTTCGGTGATCCCTCGGCCGTCGGCGCACTCACCCATGCGCTGGGCGACGACAGCCCCCGTGTACGGAGCGTCGCGGCCGCCAGTGTGGGTCGACTCGGCTTGGCCCATACCAAGTCTCTCTTGCGCCAGGCGGCGCGGGACCCGGTTGAGTTGGTCCGGGCCGGAGCCGTAGAGGGACTCTTACGATTGGGGGATACAGAAGCGGTGTTGCTCGCTGCTGAACTGGCCAAGCATGACGCACCGTCTGTCAGAAGCGCGGCCGCGCAGGCGCTGGGCTTGGCCGGAAATTGTCGGGCAATACCGGTTCTGGAGCAGTTACTCGCGGATCAACAGCCCCAACCCCGCCTGGCAGCGGCACGCGCGATCGGCAAGGTGGGCGATCGCGCCGGACTCGCAGTTCTCAAGAAGGCCTTGACGGACAATGACCCCGCCATCCGCATCACGGCAGCCGGCAGCTTGTTGCAAATCTTGTCACGCAATGCACAGGGGAAACGCTGAGGGCAAGCGGAGGAGGATCCGATGTTTAAGCTCTTGGGATGGGCGCTCCTGCTTGGGGCCACGTTCGGAGCCGGTTACTACGCCGGCCAGCATCCGATCGGCGAGTTGAAGAAGACCGTGGCCGACCTGACTCGCACAGTGAAGAACACGACGCTGGGACTCGAACGGTCCGTACGCTTGCGCCAGGGCTTGATGGACGCGAAATCTGAAGTGATCCAAGCCAAGTCCGACCTGCTGGATAAGAACTTCGGCAACGCCATGGCCGCCCTGACCAAGGCGATGGAACACCTGGAAAAAGCCGGCGAGGCCGAACGCGACGCGGGAAAATCTCAGCGGGTCAAACCGCTGACCGCCAAGGTGGAGGAAGCGAAGCGGGAGTTGGCGGCGGGAAAGACGCTGTCCAAGACCAAACTGGACGAGATGCAGAAGGAGTTGGACACGCTGCTTCAGTAGGCGCGGATACCGCTCACGCCGTTACGGTTTTTTTCTTCCAGGCGGCCAGGATCCGTTCCACGCGCATTTTGACCACCATGTCGGGGTCCTTGAGCAAGGGCTTGATGGCCTCCCGGCCCCGCTCATCGCCGATCTTCTCGAGCGCCGCAGCGGCGGTCAGGCGCGTAAACCAATCCTTATCCTGCAACATCTCGATCAAGGGCTCCAAGGCCTGCGTTGATTTGATCCGCCCCAACGCGATAACGGCCTGCTTGCGGATGCTTTCATCCTTGTCTTTCAGCGCCGCGACCAACCGCACGATGGCCGGCTCACCCAGCGTGACGAGGGCATCGGTTGCGTCCAGGCCGAACTCATCGCTCCGGAGTTGGTTGACAAGAGGCTCCAAGACCCGCTCGTCCTTGATCCGGCCGAGCGCCCGGATAACGGATTTCCGAATATCCCAGTCCCGCAGTTGTTTGATTAAAGGCTCGACGGCCGGTGATCCGACCTGGCCCAGCGCATCGATCGCAGCCTCGCGTACCTGCCAGTCACCGTCGCGGAGGGCTCGGACGAGCGGTTCGACGCAGCGTTCGTCGCCCATTTCCCCCAGCGTGATGACGGCCTCACGCCGCACCACCAAGTCCGGATCATTGAGAAGATCGATCTGGATCTCGATCTCATCCTTGACCTTTTCCTCATCCAGGAGCACTTCTTCGCCGGCTTTGGCGTCTGTCGGCTCGGCCGGCGTTTCTCCCGCCTGCGCATCGGCCGACGCTACGGTCTCCGCAACGTGATCGGCAAACTCGTCGCTCGGCTCCGGCGCCTCCGGCTGAACAAGGTCCGCGGCTTTTTTCTCGTCGTTGTTCATCCCGCTCTCTCCGTCACCATCCTGTACACATCATTACCGTCTGTGCGGACACCACGCCAGACTACGCCTTGGGCGCCGACTCGGCTTTGGCACCGGCCTCGGCTTTCTTGCCCATCGCGTGACGCTTGCGGTTAGCAAGGCTCCGCCGCTTGCGCTGCAACCGCTTGAGGCGTTTGTGCAACGCACGGAGCGATGCACTGCCTTCCGGGTTGTCCGTGGCCGCCTTCCGCTCACGGACTTTGGTCTTGAGCCGTGTCTCATCCTGCTCCAGGGGTGTCTTCTTAGCCATGCGAACGAATCCTCCGTCCTCTCATCGTGATCATCTTATTGCCTGCCTCAGCGCGCCAGTGTAGTGGAGACCCTTCGTTGCTGTCAACCAAGGGATAGCCTCGTGGCTTAAGGTGGCACAAGAAACGCGTGGGGGAATGCGGCTCAGGTATGACGTTCTTCTGAGGTCAGATGCACGGCTCGCCGTTCGCGGCGCCCGAGCACCAAGTCACCGGGATAGAGGGGAACGCTCCGGGTCTTCCGGACATCGCGTTCGGCCCCCGACTGGTTCTGCCCGATACGGCTCCCTAGGACGGCCAACCCTTCGCGCCTTTCAAGCGGCAAGGAAAACCCGTGATCTCCGACCACCTCCAAGGACACAGCCGACAGGCCTCCTTCCGCCATTCCCAGCTTGCGCGCCGCGGCATAAGAAAGGTCCAGAATCCGCCCGTGCACATAGGGCCCTCGGTCATTGATCCGCACACGGATTTGCTGCCCGTTTTCCACGTTCGTCACGCGGACGACCGTGCCAAGCGGAAGCGTCCGATGCGCCCCGCTCAAGGATTCCATATCGTAGATCTCACCGCTGGCCGTGACCCACCCGTGGAAATCCTCTCCGTACCAGGAGGCAATGCCCCGATCTTTCATCCCGACATCTAAATCGGCCTGGCCTTTGGGAAGGCAGGTGCAGGCCGCCAACATGACAGTGACCATACTGATCAGAATCCACTTGGAACAGGACTCAATACTTGGACTCACAAGGTCCTCCTTCTCGCGATAAACCTTCGCCTCGCTGTCTTAACAGCGTCCCAATGGCATCAGAGAAGCCGGGAAAATCCACCGGGGTACTTGGGATACGCTTTGGAGATTAGTTGAGGATTAATGAAGTGGCGGTACTATACCAAAGGCCAGTCGGCAAGTCAATCCAAGACTTGATCGAAATAAAATGGCAAGTAGTTTCAATGTCTTAAGATTGTTTCATGAACAGAAAACCAAGCGGTGGCAGGGTGAGAGAAATGGAATAGGGAAGACCATGGCAGGGGATCGCCTCGGCTTGCACCCCGCCTCCATTTCCCTGGTTGCTACCCCCATAGATAGCCGCATCGCTGTTCAGAAGTTCCCGGTACCAACCAGGCGTCGGCACCCCGATCCGATAGCCATGCCGAGGAACCGGTGTTAAATTGCCGATGCAGAGGACACAATCGACCTGATCCTTGGAGCGGCGAAGAAACGAAATCACAGACTGTTCCGCGTCGCTAAAGTCAATCCATTGAAACCCTGCCCAGTCGAAGTCTACCTGGTGTAGGGATGGCTCAGCCAGATACAACTGATTGAGGTCTCGGACATAGCGTTGCAGGCCTGCATGGGGATCGTATTGGAGCAGGTGCCAGGAGAGGCTTGCATCGTGGTTCCACTCTGTCCACTGGCCAAATTCTCCCCCCATGAACAACATCTTTTTCCCCGGGTGCCCATACATGTATCCGTAGAGAGCCCGCAGGTTGGCAAACTTCTGCCAATCATCCCCCGGCATCTTGGCTAACAACGCCCCCTTCCCATGGACCACTTCGTCATGGGACAGGACCAGGACAAAATTCTCGCTGAAGGCATAGACCAGCCCGAAGGTCAGCCTTTCCTGGTGATATTTGCGATGGACCGGGTCGAGACTGAAATAGTCCAACATGTCATGCATCCAACCCATGTTCCACTTAAGGCCGAAACCCAACCCGCCGACGTAGGTCGGGCGGGAGACCCCGGACCAGGCTGTAGACTCTTCCGCTATGGTCAAGACACCGGGATAGTCCCGATGGACCACCTGGTTGAATTCTTTGAGAAACTCAACCGCCTCCAGATTTTCATGGCCACCGAAGCGGTTGGGAATCCATTCTCCAGGCTGGCGGGCATAATCCAGATAGAGCATCGACGCCACCGCATCCATGCGCAGCCCATCGATGTGGTAACGGTCCAACCAGAATAAAGCGCTGTTCAACAAGAAGTTCCGCACCTCTACGCGCCCGAAGTTGAAGATCCGGCTGTGCCACTCCGGATGGTAGCCTGATCGGGGGTCTGCATGGTCGTAGAGGTGCGTCCCATCGAACCAGGCTAAGGCATGGGGATCATCGGGGAAATGGGCCGGCACCCAGTCCATCAAGACCCCAATGCCGGCCTGATGACAGGCATCCACGAAGGCCATGAAGTCCTCGATCGACCCGTGGCGGCTGGTAGGGGCAAAATACCCGGTCGTCTGATACCCCCAGGACCCATCGAACGGATGCTCGGTCACCGGCATCAATTCCATGTGGGTAAAGCCCATGCCTTTTACGTAGGGAATGAGCTTTGCCGTCAGCTCACGGTAGGTCAGCCAGCGGTGCCCCTCTTCGGGTACCCGCATCCAGGATCCCAGGTGCACCTCATAGATAGACAAGGGAGCGGCGAGCGGATCTCGCGCCGCACGAGCGGCCATCCACTCCCCATCGCCCCAGGCATGGCCCGCCAGGCTTCGGACGACGGAAGCGGTCTTGGGGCGCAGTTCCGCCGCAAAGGCGTAGGGATCGGCCTTCAGAAACGGGGCCGGATATTCGCGCGAACGAATCTCATATTTGTAGGTCGCGCCTTCGGCCAACTCCGGAACGAAGAGTTCCCAAATCCCGGCCTGGCCGCGACTGCGCATGGCATGACGACGCCCGTCCCATCCGTTGAAGTCCCCGACCACGCTGACCCGCGTGGCATTGGGCGCCCAAACCGCAAACCGGACGCCGGCCACGCCATCCAGCACCGTCGGGTGGGCCCCCATCACTTCATAGGCCCGGTAATGGCGGCCTTCGGCAAGTAGGTGCAAGTCAAAGTCCGTGAGCAAGAGCGGAAACGCATAAGGATCATGTCGCTCGGTCACCGTCCCCCAGCGCTCCACCACCCTCAACTTGTATCGACACGACCCGGCACTGCGCGGGATCGTCGCCTCGAAGAGCCCCGCCTCGTGGATGGACGCCATCGGAATGGGCTGGCCATCTTGCCCTTCCAGCACAAGGCTGGCCGACAGGGCCTCCGGCAAAAAGGCCCGAATGACCGTGGCAGAAGCTCCGTTGGGCAAGATCGGATGGGGCCCCAAGACGACAAACGGATCCCAATGCTCCGCGCTCACAAGCCGTTCGATCTGTTCGCGAAGATCGTCCACCATGGCCCACTCTAACGTATCTCATCGTCTGTGGCAACGCACGGCTCGTCCTTGACACCATCGAATGGCTTCCATACTATCCGCATAAGATCGGGCCTCACGCGACGGCACGCATGCACGGAGAGCCATGCCATTTAGTGGATCGACGGAATTGATCAAGTTTTTGGCCATCCTGGGGCTCTTCATCGCGACCCTGGCGGTCGCCATGACGATCCGCACCCTGTCGTTCCGCACCCTGGTGCGCTGGGCGCGCGCCACCGGAACCAAGGCCGATGACATCGTTGCGCAAAATTTGCGATGGCCGTCCATCGCTTGGTCCGTGCTGATCGCCATGTACATCGCGCTGGATCAAGCGCACCTGCCGCCGCGCCCGGCGGCCCTCGCCCTCAAGATCGTCTACGGGCTGCTGGTCCTCTCGGTCACCGCCGCCGTGGCAAACATATCGGGGACGGCCCTGAGACATACGCTGCAGGAGCGCCACCTCCCGATCCCGGCCACCGGACTTTCCTTCACGGTCTTCAAGGTCGCGATCTGGACCATGGGGCTGCTGGTCCTGCTCGGCAGCTTGGGAGTCTCCGTCACCCCGATTCTGACGGCGCTGGGTGTGGGCGGGCTGGCCGTCGCCTTGGCGCTCCAGGAAACCCTGTCGAATTTCTTCGCCGGCATCCACTTACTGTTGTCGCGGCCGATCCGGGTCGGCGATTTCGTCAAACTGGAAACCGCTCAAGAAGGGTACGTGGTGGACATCGGCTGGCGCTCCACCAAGCTGCGCACGTTGCAGCAGAACATCGTCGTAGTCCCGAACAGCAAGATGGCCCAGTCCATTCTGATCAACTATTCGATGCCGGAGCAGTGCCTGGCCATGCCGATACCGATCGGTGTCAGTTACGATGCGGACCCTGAGCAGATCGAACGCGTGCTCTTGGAGGAAGCCCGCGCCGCAGCCGGTCAGGTCCCGGGATTGCTGGCAGACCCGGCTCCCAGCGTCCGGTTCATCCCGGGCTTCGGAGACTCCTCCCTGAATTTCACCCTGACCTGCCACGTACGGGAGTTCGAGGCCCAAGCGGCGGTCCAGCACGAACTCCACAAGCGCATCCTCAAACGATTCCGGCAAGAGGGCATCGAAATTCCGTTTCCGCACCGGACCGTCCACCTGGTCGCTGATGCGGAAGCCGCCCCCGTCAGTCCCCTAGCACCACCACATAAGGGCGGTTGACGCGACACCCCTAAGATGATGGGCATTCTCGTCTACCTACCGGTGACGGCTTTGGCCAGGACATGCGGGAGGATTACGGAATGGGGCAACTGGAGGAAGCTCGGTCGGCTATGACGGGTGCTCCGTCATAGCCGACCGGCTGGTTTGATTGGAACAGGATTACCGCAAGCGAAGCTGACCGTTCTCGACCCTGGTGACCTCGACGAACTTGTCCAAGCTTGCGGTCACCACCTCGCCCAGCAGATCCTCCACGTCATCGGGGCTGAACCAGAACACCCGCTGGGTTCCATCGCCGGTGATCGTCATGCGCACCAAACTGCCGTCCGCGTTGTTGCGTCCCTGGACCGTCACCTTGGCACGGACGGTGATCTCCGTGTTGAACACCTTGCTCTCGGCATCACCCTGGAAACTGGCAAGCGAACCGGAGAAGGTGACGTTCGGGCTGCTGCCGCCAACCGTCCAGCCACGGCGCTTGAAGTACTCTCTCATGATCTTCTCGAGAACGTCCTCCGGTTTTCCGCCCGGCACCACAAAGGTCGTCTCGCCGCCCCACAAATGATGCCGCACGCCCACCCGGCTCTTGTCGGGACGCGCATCCTGGAAATCCTGCACGCTGACGGTCAAGCTGTCCGCCTTCTTGGCGGCCCCGGATCCAGCTTGGATATTCAACGTCACCGTCTCTTTCGTGGCGCATCCGACCATGGCCATCAGCCCCATGGCACAGCCCATCAGCAATACGTTGCGACCTGTCACGTCAGACCTCCTCTAGTAGTAGCAGCCAGACACGTCCCGGCACATTATGGGAACCGGTACCCGTCACTGGGCTGAGAAATGCGCCCGCCGATTCTGTTGCCAGCATTCCTGGCTGTGTTCGGTGCAAAACGGTTTCTCTTTCCCGTAGCTCGTTACTTGCATCTGGGCCGCGGGCACGCCGAGGTCCGCCAGATACTTCTTGGCCGCCTGGGCCCGCCGCTCCCCCAGCACCAGATTGTACGCCGACGTCCCGCGCTCGTCGCAATGACCGGCGATCACGAGCTTCCAGCCGTTTTCCGTTTTGAGAAGACGGGCATTGGCGTCCAGGATCGGGCTGGCGTCCATCCGGATCGAGAACTTATCGTAATCGAAGTACACATCGGCCAATTCGGCCAGCTTGGAGGCTGCGGATGGAGCGGCTGCGGCCGGCTGTTCGACGACCTTTTCGGCCGGCCGTTCCACCGGCGCTGGAGCCGGCGCGGCTGCACGAGGCGCTTCGGCGACCGGCTGCTCCGTCACACGGACCTCTTCCTTCGGTGCAGACACAGTCGGAGCTTCGGCCTGTTTGTCGACCTTCGGGCCAGGCACCATGGCCTGGTCCTGCGTCCCAACTTGCACGCTCTTGCTGCATCCGCCCAGCGTCACCAGGACGCACAGGCCCAGGGCCACAACACTGACACGGTTGTATGGTCGTAAGTTCATCAGTCCACTCCTCAACTTATCGGGCGTGTTATCGGGCGTGAATGGAGCGGGCTACGAGCCCGTCGTCCTGTTTGACATAGGTCAGCTCCACTGATTCGCCCACCTTGAGCGCATCCAAACCGACCGTCTGCTTGCCGCGCGTGATCTTCGTGTCGGTCCCGACCGTGGCCCCGACGATCAACTCGTCCTTGCTTCCCTTCATGGCCTTCACCACGATGGTGTTGGGACTGTCCTGCACATTGACCGCCACGACTTCTCCACGGACCGCCCTGGCCGCCGCCTTGGATTCCGCGCTGACAGACGGAGCCACGGCCCACATAACCGCCAACCCAATGACTACCCCCCAACTCCAGCGTGCATACGTCGTCGCCTTTGTCATGTCTCACCCCTCTCTCTAACCAGACCTCTAGTCCCCTTGAAAACGATGGAACCACTATAGCAGATTTTTCCGTATCGGCAACAGGGACGAGCAGAAAAATGAAGTTCCGGCAGAAGCGCAGAAACGCCCAACGACAAAAGCGCCCGATGTCATACACCGGGCGGCCCTTGACTGCCCCGCGGTGAGTGGCTAATATCCGGCGAAGTTCGTCACGCTGGCGGGTCTTGCTTCGGAAGCCGCTGGTCCTGACACAAAGAGCAGCGCCAGGAACATCCACGCATCGTCAGTCGGCTACTTCCTTCATCATCGCATGATCGACGCACAGAACATCACGAAGCGGTACGGCGACCACACGGCCATCGAGCGGGTGACCTTCTCGGTGAACAAGGGCGAGGTGCTGGCCTTTCTCGGGCCGAACGGCGCCGGCAAAACGACCACCATGCGCATCCTGACCTGCTTCATGCCGGCCACGGAAGGCACGGCGCGCGTGGCCGGCTACGACTGTTTCGAACAGCCGCTCGAGGTCAAGCGCCGCATCGGCTACCTGCCCGAGACCCCGCCGGTCTACCAGGAATTGACCGTCGCCGAATATCTGACATTTACGGGGCGGTTGAAAGGCATGGGCCGCGCCGACCTGCGCCGCGCGCTGGACCGCACGATCGAACGCCTGTCGCTGGGCGACGTGCGACACCGCCTCATCGCCAACCTGTCCCGCGGCTATAAGCAGCGGGTGGGCCTGGCCCAGGCGTTGCTGCACGATCCGCCGGTCTTGATTCTCGACGAGCCGACCGTCGGGCTGGACCCGAAGCAAATCATCGAAATTCGCGAATTGATCAAGAGCTTGGCCGGATCGCACACGGTGATTCTCAGCACGCACATCCTGCCGGAGGCCACCGCGGTCTGCCAGCGCGTCGTGATTATCAGCGGCGGGCGGATCGCGGCGGTGGATACGCCGGAACGGCTCTCGGCGCGGCTGCGCCAATCGGAGAAGATCAGCGTTACCGTCAAAGCGCCCCCACCGGATCTGGCCGACCGCTTCCGCTCGCTTCCCGGCGTGTTGAGCGTCTTCGAGCCGACGGACTCGGGCGCGTTCCTGCTGGAATGCGAACTGGGCCGCGACTTACGGGACGACATCGCCCGCCTGATCGTGACACAAAGATGGGGGCTGTTGGAGCTGAAAGCCGTGTCCATGACACTGGAAGACGTCTTCCTGCGCCTCACGCAGCACGAGGAAGGCATGCCGGAAACAGGCGCTGTGGAAGCCGGCAGGAGCCAGGAGGCCTCCCGCGCATGACACCGGTCGCAGCCATCGTCGCCAAGGAATTGCGGTCCTACTTCGTCTCCCCGATCGTCTATGTCGTGGGCGCCGTGTTTTTGTTGATCTTCGGAGTCCTGTCCTATCTGGCGGTCGTCAACGCGGGAGCCCAGGCGGTGCGACTGATGCAGATACAGGGAGCCGCGGCTCAGCTCAATCTGAACGACCTGGTGTTCCGGCCGACGTTCTACAGCATTGCCATCATTCTCCTGCTGATCCTCCCACTCTTGACCATGCGGCTGTTCGCGGAGGAGCGCAAGCTGCGGACCTTCGAATTGCTGATGACTTCCCCGATCGGGATCAACGAAATGGTCGTGGGGAAATTTCTCGGCGCCTATGCCATCTTCCTGGGCCTGCTAGGCTTGAGCGGAATCGTCCCGGTGATCCTGTCGTTCTACAGCAGCTTCGACTGGAACCCGGTCCTGACGGGATACCTCGGTCTGGCCTTGCTCGGCGCTCTGTTTCTGGCCACCGGTGTCCTAGCCTCTGCCCTGACCGAAAACCAGATCGTCGCCGCTTTTCTGAGCTTCGGCCTGCTGATTCTGGTCTGGCTCCTGGGCGGAGTCGGCTCGGTCCTGGGTGATACGCCGTTGGGCAACATCCTGTCGTACCTCTCCTTCATCGAGCATTACGACCGATTCGTCCGCGGGCTGGTGGATACAAAAGACCTGGTCTACTATTCCAGCGGCATGCTCCTGATGCTGTTCCTGGCCCATCGCGTCGTGGAGTCGCAGCGTTGGAAATAAGAGAGAAGCCAAGGACACGATGAACCGATTGGCCTCATCTTTTGGCGTCGTGGGAGCCGGTTTGGCGGCGGGCGGATTCATCGCTTATACCCTGGCCCCCGACAAACTTTGGTTGGTCACCCTTTGCGAAGGGCTGGCCCTGGTCTGCCTGGTGGTCTACTTCGTCGCGCGTTTCGAGGCGCTCAAGGCCTTCTCCACCCGCCGCTCCACCCGTCTGGGCGCCAACAGCATCCTCATGGTGCTGCTCTTCGCGGCCATCCTGGCTATCATCAATTTCCTCGCCGCACGCCACACCATGCGGTGGGACCTGTCCGAAACCCAGCACTTCACGCTGGCACCCCAAACGCACCGGGTCCTGCGCGGGCTCACACGCGAAGTCAAAGTCACCGTCTTTTCGCAGGAGCGGAGTCCGTCGTTCAACACCTATCGGGACCTGCTGGACGGTTACAAACAAGACAGCGACAAACTCAAAGTGGAATTTGTGGACCCGGAGCGGCGGCCCGGCGTCGCCCGGCAATACGGCGTCACGCGAGTGGACACGGCGGTGGTCGAGAGCGGCCCGCAGACCACCAGAGTGACCGCGCCGTCCGAAGCCGAGCTGACCGGAGCCCTGATCCGCGTGGCCAAGGACGCCAAGAAACGCATCCTGTTCCTGGATGGGCACGGCGAGCGCGGGATCGCCGACCAGGAGCGAAACGGCATGGCCCTGGCCAAGGAAGCCTTGACCAAACAGGGCTACGAGGTGGGCACCGTCTCCCTGCTCCAGACGTCGGCTGTGGCGGAGGGCACGTCGGTGCTCGTGCTGGCCGGCCCGCAGCGGCCCGTGACCAAAGAGGAGAAGGACCGTATCGCCCACTATGTCGCCGCCGGCGGTCATCTGCTGATTCTCCTGGACCCGGAGAGCCAGGCGGACCTGGAGGATCTCCTGCGACAGTGGGGTGTGGAAGCGGGGCAAGGCATTCTGGTGGACATGCAGGATCGGCTGGCGCAGGGTGACTTGGCGGCCTTGATGGTCCGCACCTTCACCGAACATGAAATCACCCAGGATTTCAATTTCGCCGTCCTATTTCCCCTCTCCCGCCACCTCGTCTTCCATGAAGAAGCGGGCAAGGACTGGGACTTCGTCCCGCTGGCGCGCACGTCGGCCCGAAGCTGGGCGGTCAAGAACTTGAAGGGCAACGTGCTCACCTTGAACGAGAAGGAAGACATTCCCGGCCCCCTGCCGCTGGCCGCAGCCATGACCCCCAAAAAACCGCAGGAGGAAGGCAAGCCGCGCGCCGCCATCGTAATCGTGGGGAACTCCTCCTTCGCCAGCAACACCTATATCAACTTTCCCGGCAACACCGATTTCCTCCTCCACGCCCTGGGCTGGCTGGCCGAGGAACGGGAGCTGATCTCCATCGCCCCGAAAGAGCCGGCCTTCCGCCCTTTCATCCCCAACCCGACTCAGGAGCGCCTGCTGCTGTACGTCCAGGTGTTCTTCTTGCCCGCCCTGACGTTCCTCTGGGGCATGACCATCTGGAGAAAACGGCGCCGGCTGTAACAGCCATGAAGAGCGTCTGGCTCACAATTGCGATGGTAGTGCTGTTGGTCGGGCTGGGGGCCTACGTCTACTTCGTCGAACTCCCGTCGGAACGCACCCAGACCGCCGCCGAAACCCAGGACAAGAAGCTCATCCCCTTCGAGGAACAGGACATCACCGGGCTGATCGTCCGGACCGAGGTCGGCGAAGTCGTGCTGGCGCCGGATGAAAAACGCGCCTGGAAGATCACCGCCCCCATGGTCGCCGATGCCGATTCCCGCGAGGTCGAGTCTCTCCTGCGGGCCTTGGTGTTGGGAAGGATCTCCCGCGTGGTGGAAGAACAGACGGCGGCGCTGGGCCCATTCGGCCTGGAGAAACCGGCGACGGTCCTCACCCTCACCGCCGGCTCACGTCAGGAAACCTTGTCGGTCGGCGACAGCGGACCGATCTCCTCCACCCTCTACGCCATGCGAGCGTCGGACAAAAAAGTTCTGCTGACCAGCCTGGCGCCCAAGGACGTGCTGAACAAGACCCTGCTGACGCTCCGCAAGAAAGAAGTGCTGCGCATGGATCAGACCAAAGTGGACCGGCTGCGTCTGGCCTATCCGGCCAACGAGATGGTCTTGTACCGGGTGAGGCAAGCCGACCTGCCGGGCCCCGCAGCCGGCAATGACAAGAAATCCTGGAAGCTGCGCTACCCGCTCGAGGCCGACGCGGACCAAGCCGAGGTCAACAGCCTGCTGATCAAGCTGGAGAACCTGAAAGCGCTGGGGTTCGTGGATCCCGGCCCCCAACACGATGCCTTGCTGCGGAAACTGACGAAACCGGACGTAAAGATCACGGTGCATGCGGACGGAACGGACCAGATCGTAAAACTGTATCAACTGGACCTGACCACCGGCGAAGCCTATGCGGTGACGGCACAAGAGGCGCCGCTGTACCGGATTAGCCCGCTGGCGATCAAAGACCTCACCAAGGAGCTGTTCACGCTTCAGGATAAACGGCTGTTGGGCGTAAACATGGACGACCTGGCGATGCTGGCCGTGAAAACCAGAGACCAGCGGTACACATTGATCAATCAGAACGGCGACTGGGTGCTGGAAGATCAACCGGCCGAGAAACTGGAGCAGGAAGCGGCGGATTTATTCATCAGTCGCGTGGTGAATCTGCCGGCGGAAATCCGCGTCGTCAAGCAGGCAGGCCCCCTGGCTCCCTACGGTCTGGCCACGCCGACGGCCGAGTTCACGGCGACCGCCAAGGACGGGAAACAGCGGGGACGGCTGGTGCTCGGCACCAGCTCCGGCGGCCTCGTCTACGCCATGGGACACCTGGGACTCCCCGGCATTTTCCAGGCCCGGGCCGACCTGCTCTCGCAGATCCCCGCCAAAGCGGACCTCAAGGCCAAGACTCGGCAAGTCAGCGGCCTGCCTCCCGAGCCAGGCCGCAAGTAAGCGTCCTCCTAGCTGGACTTTCCACAGCCCATTCGATATCGTAGCTTCCGCGCCCCCGTAGCTCAGTTGGATAGAGCGACGGTTTCCTAAACCGCAGGTCACCCGTTCAATTCGGGTCGGGGGCACCATACCAAGCTTGCTTGAACCGCCCGCTTCGATCACATGCGGGCGGATAGTTACTTTGCCTCCAGTAGGCTTCGATACCGCACTTCGTGTGAGCCGCCGGCTATTTATAGTCTTATTGCGATTATCGCCGGCGGAGAATACCTTTAGTGTTTCTTAGGGCTGAGCTTGATCCGATTGTATTACGCTTGAACGGCGCGATCTTTATCGCTTTATCGAATTTACTGCGCGCAGAGAGAAACCTTAACGGCCCCATGTTGTTTGAACGAAGCTTGCGTGTACCGATCACCTATCTATTGAGGCGAACGGAGAAATACCGCCAGTGTTCTTAGTTAAGACTGGCCAAGCTGATTAGTGCATGGGAGCCGCCGGATAGCATTCCATGAGCCGTTTCCAAAAATGAGAACAGCCCTCCATAAAGCCCTGCCCGCCCTCTTCTGTCTCACGTTTGGCTTTCCCGATATAGTGGCAAGCGCTTTCGCACAAGACCCGCCAGTCGCGATGGGCGAGGCAACCCGAGGCAGGGTCATTTTTAACGGCATCGGAGGCTGTTTCAATTGCCACGGGAACGACGGAGTCATCACTCGCCTGCCCCGGCACTCTCCTAAACTCGCAGACGAACTGGCTCGACTCGCTCCACCGCCGGCGGACTTGCGCAATCCGTCCCGTCTTAAGTCGCAGACCGATGCTGATCGACTCCGCTCGATCAAATTCGGCCATCCGGGGACCGCCATGTTTCCCAAGAAATTTCTTTCGGAGAGGGAAGTTGCCGATCTGTTGGCTTATTTGGCCACACTTCGAGAAGAGGCAGGCGGCAACGACAAGGCCGTTCCCTAGCAGGCTATCGCACGTCGCGCAGCGGTATCGAACGACAACAGAGTGGCCACACCACGTACCACTGCCAACAACCAAATACTACAATCAGAACGACGATCCCCTGCATCCAACCGCACCGTTCAAATATTCAATTGCCCTTGACCAATCTTCCTCACAACTTCTACACTGCAATCATCCATTTTTCCACCCGAATGAAACGACACAGCCAGCCACACGCCCCAATGGCTTGAACGATCCATGGCAACGACGACCGCGACTCAAACCGCCACTATCTTAGTCGTAGATGACGAGCCGGCCATCCAGCAACTCGCCTGCCGGATCCTCACCATGCACGGCTATACAACCCTGGACCCACGCCACGCCGTGCATGCCATCCAGCTCTGCAAACAGCATCCGGAGCCCATCCATCTCCTGCTCACGGACGTCTTGATGCCTTACCTGCACGGCTACGATCTCGCCACCCAGGCCCGGGCATTGCGCCCCGATATGCGCGTGCTCTTTATGTCCGGCTACGAGGATAGCCACCTGTTGGGCCGCGTGGCCCCGGGCGAAGCGATTGTCTTGCTTCAAAAACCGTTCAGCGCCGACGACCTCCTCAAGAAAGTCCGCGAGGTTCTCTCCGCCCCCGCTCAGCCGTAGTATCTCAATACATCTGACTCGAGCCGACTCCCGCAAAAACAGCCACCGTCAAGAAATCGGTCGCAGAAAACAGCGCGGGGGTGGAGCCCGTATGACAACAGCCCCACCCCCACGCCTCACTTCACACCGACTCGAACGGATTAGCGCATCGCGAAATGCGCCCGTCGGTTCTGCCTCCAGCAATCCTCGTTTGACTTGGTGCAGAAAGGTTTCTCCTTCCCATAGCTGGCCAGCTGCACCTTGGACATCGAAATTCCCAGGTCGGAGAGATAGCGCTGAACGGCCTGGACGCGCCGCTCCCCCAACACCAAGTTGTAGTCTTGACTGCCCCGTTCGTCGCAATGGCCCGTGATCACCAACTGCCAGTCCTGCTCCTCCCTGAGCAGCCGGGCATTGGCCTCGAGCTTCGCCCGCCCTTCCTCGTTGAGCGTGCTCCGATCATAGTCAAAGTATACATCCGCCAAGGAAGCGGACACCGCCGCCAACCTGGCCGCCCGCGCCGCAGACATGGCCGATGCGGCCGCGTCAGCAGCGCCATCCGATCCTCTGGACGCAGTCGTGGACACAGGGCCGGAGAAGTCCGTCACACGGATTTCGTCCGAATTCCCGATGGAACCGGACATGAACGCCTGATCTTGCACCGATGTCGCCACCTGCTTGTTGCTGCACCCGGCCATCATGAGCAATATCCCTAGACAAGCGCACCACGTATTTACACAGGAGCCTCTTCGTATCATATGCCGCCTCCTTGTCTAACCATCGAATGAACGCAAACGTTTGAGCCTATCCGCGCCCTTCAGAATGGGCCCCCATTCGCCGGTCGTTCCATAAACAGGAACAGACTCAGACGATGCCCGCCTGGCGAATAGTTGCTCTATCGGCCAGCCGGACCGGCAACTGAAGATCGGAGCGATGGACGGCCTAACATGCCCATAAAGTCAGGCAGTTCGGTGAGGCATTCTGGTGTTCTACAAGGCAGGTCAGTTGTGGACCTGGCGGCTCATATAACACGCATATCAACACGTAAGCGAAAGAACTGGGGCCGATCTTTCAGTAATCGTGCAAAACGGACAGGAATCGATCAATCGAGGCGAGCGCTGAGGGCTTGGAATGGCGAATTACGGCTGGCACCACAGGGACGTGGACTTCGGCTGACTGCGATCATTGTGAACTTGTTCAAGGTCCGCTTCCCGGCCTCGACAAACTCTGCGGTTGCATTCCCGCCGACCCTGTGGTATGGTGAGCCACGTTCCACGACCATGGGCCAGGTGTGGAGACGCGCTAACAAGGCCCGACACTGATGTTGTTTTGCTCGGGAATCTGATCGGAAGCCAGCCCCAAGGCGTTTCTCCTCTGGATCGTCGGCCGCTTCTTCCTTTCTTACGTTCCACCTCTCGTCCAAGACAATATCCCTAATCCGAGGAGTTTTACGACGCGATGGCATCGACCTTTGCTGATTTCCACTTGTCTGCTTTTCTCACCGAGCGCCTGACCAGTCAGGGACTCACCACCCCCACCCCCATCCAGCAGGCTGCCATCCAGCCCGCGATCGAGGGGCGGGATGTGCTGGCCCAAGCCAAGACCGGCAGCGGCAAGACTTTGGCGTTCTTGATTCCGCTGATCGAAAAAGCCGTGCGCCCGACGCCAGCGCCGGTAACGGACCCGGCTCATGCGGCCGGCCCGCGCCGCCAGCCGACCGGCCAACCCCAGCTCCCCAACGCGCTCATTTTGGCGCCGACACGCGAGCTGGCGCTCCAGATCGAGACGGAGTTCCGGAAGTATGCGCCGCGGGCGCTGACGTCCCTCTCCGTGTACGGCGGCGTTCCGCTGGTGCGGCACTATCGGGCGTTGCAACGTCCGCCCATCGTGATCGTGGGCACACCGGGACGCCTGCTGGACTTGCTCAGAACCAAGCACCTGAACCTGAGCCACGTGCAGTACCTGGTCATGGACGAAGCCGACCAGATGCTGGATCGCGGGTTCCTTCGGGATATCCGGCAGATCCTGGAGTACTTGCCCAAGCAGCGACAGACCCTGCTCTTTTCGGCCACCTTCGCCCCGGAGATTCAAGCGCTGGCCGAAACGATGATGCGCAACCCCGTCCAGGCCAAAGTGGACATGGGGGTGAGTTCACCGGTCAAGATTTCCCATGGTTATTACGTCGTGCCGGGCGAAGACATGCGGGTCCGCCTAGTGCACACGCTGCTGGGCAGCCTGCCGGCCGGCGGACGTGCCATGGTCTTCTGCGAGCAGAAGTATAAGGTGCGCAAACTGGCGGCCCGGCTCGGTGGCGAGTCGGCCTCGGTCGGGGCGATCACCGGCAACCACTCGCAGGCCCAGCGCGAGCGGACCCTCTCGGCCTTCCGGGCCGGCCGCATCAAGTCCCTCGTCGCGACCGACGTGGCCGCGCGCGGGCTGGATATCCCGGACGTGGCCAGCGTCATCCATTACGAGCTGCCCTCGACCCCGAACTCCTACGTGCATCGGGCCGGACGGACCGGACGCGCGGAGAAGGAGGGCGCGACGGTCCTGATTCTCACCGCCCAGGAAGAGCGCGAATACCTGTACATGGTGCGCCGCCTCCGCATCGAGACTCGCCGGCTGCAGGCTCCGGAGCTGATGCCCCTGCCGACGCCGGCCGTCCAGGAGCCGGAGGAGGAGGTGCGTCGTCATCAACCCAGGCGGCCGGTCCAGTATGCCGACCCGTCGCGCCGGCGGCACGAAGTGCGCTCCTGGGGGACTCAAGGCCCTCCGTCTCACGCCCAGGCGCCGAAACCACGCGCCACACGTTGACCGTCCGGATAAGAGGAGTCTGCCCATGCCACAGACCGTGACCGGGCTTAGGAGTGCCGCACTGACCCTTGCCAGCTTGCTGCTCTGGACCCAACTGGCTCCGGCCGAAACCGGCTTGACGGTGGCGGATGGCATGAAAGTCACGATCGAGTACACGCTCACACTGCCCGACAAATCCGTCGCGGATTCCAACGTGGGCCAGGCGCCATTTTCTTTTACTCAGGGCGCCCACGAGATCGTGCCAGGGCTCGAAAAGTCCATGGTCGGCCTAAAAACAGGCGACAAAAAGCGCATCGACGTTCCGGCGGCGCAAGGCTACGGCACCTATGACGCCAAGGCCAAGGTTTCCGTGGACAAGACCAAGGTGCCAGCCGGCATCAAGGCGGGGCAGCTCCTCCGATCGGCGGACGGCCGACCGGTGACGGTGGAGAAGGTGGAAGAGAAGACCGTGGTGCTCGACCTCAACCACCCGCTCGCCGGCAAGGATTTGGTCTTCGATG
This sequence comes from Nitrospirota bacterium, assembly GCA_004296885.1. Taxonomy (NCBI): domain Bacteria; kingdom Pseudomonadati; phylum Nitrospirota; species Nitrospirota bacterium. Next base: position 27,001 of record SCVN01000004.1, read on the forward strand.
TGAAGGTGCTGAACGTCGAGAAGCAGGAGCCCAAACCGGCCGACAAACCAGCCGAAAAGCCGGTCGTGAAAAAATAGCCCCGCTGGCCGGCCGTTTGTAGCGGTCTTTCGTAGCGGCCTACGGGGTCTTGGTCAGGGCCAGGATCAATTCCTCAAACTGCGGGTAGGCTCGGAGCAACGGCTCCCGGCCTCCCGCCTCAAAATCAGAAAAATCGAACCCCGGGGTCATCGTCGTGCCTAAGAGGGCCCACCGCCCCCCCTTGCACAATCGTGACCCCTGCCACAAATCCCGCGACACGACATGCTGTACCCGCATCCCGGCCTCGAGGTCCGGCCCCAGGGTGACCACCGTTCCGGACTCACCGGGACCGAGTTGCAGCAGTTCCACCGGATCCCCCAAGTAAAAATGATAGACCTCGTCGCTCTTGAGCCGGTGCAGCACCGAACAAGTATCCGGCGTCAGCAAGTAATAGATCCCTGTCCCGAATGATCGGGCCCCTTCGTAGCGGCCAGGGAGGGCCTCCCCGGGAAGAGATTCCGCAGACCGGTACGATTCGGCATAATAACCCCCTTCCACCGGCAGGGGTTTGAGATGCAACAGCGCTTTTAGAGTCTCTACCGACAGCATCGCCGTTCCTCCAGGCCGGAGACGAGTGCGCACGATCAAGCCAACCGCGATGCTAGGAGTAGAGGACCGTCCATGCAAAGTCAACAGCTCCGATGGCCGGCACGTCATTCTCCTTGACTCTCATCCCGGCCTTTCTGTACCCTTCCCATAATCTTGAGGAAGGGGTGTCGATGCCCGGTTATCCTCTTGTTGCAGCCATCCCGTCAGCCCGCCTCTGGTTTCTTCCCTCCATCTTCCTGCTCACGTTGCTGAGTCTTGCCCCCCTTGCCTGGTCCGGGGAGGTTGTCTATCGCTATGTGGATGATCAGGGAGTCGCCACCTTCTCCAGTCAGCGGGATACGATACCGCTCAAGTACCAGGGCCAAGTGCAAGCCCTCGACGCCGTCACGTTCCAGCCGGTGCAAGACGCAGCCGCACCGACTGCACCGCCCGAGCCGGAGTTTCAAACCCCGGCCGGCCTGTCCAGACTGGCCAAGCCAGCCGGTCAGGCAACGCCGCCGGTTGCCCCCCAACCGATCCAGGCCGAACCGGCCGGGCCCTCATGGCTGGACCGGTTTGCCGGCACGACCATTCCGCTCCCTTCACAATTCCAGCTCGGCGTCGGACTGACCGCGCTTGTCCTTATCGTCTGTGCGGTGATGGTTTCGCGCATGCTGCAGAACCTCGTTTTGAAACTCTTGCTCCGGACTTCGATCATGCTGCTCCTAGGTGGCTCCGTCTATCTCATATATTTTTCCGGCATGAACGAGCGCCTGGCGGAGACCACCAGGCAGCCGGGCCGGCGGACCACCACAGGGAAGGAGCTCCTCGGCGACATGAAAGGCAAGGCGGACCAGATGAAGGCAGCCCTGGACAAAGCGGCCGCCCCGGTGACCGGCGTGATCGAAAAAACCAAGGCGGCGACCCTGGGCGAAGCCGACCAGGCGGTCAACGCCGCCAACCAATCCAACCAACAACTGGACAAGCGCCTTCGCGAAATTGAAGCCAATCCGTAGCCACCTCTTGCGGAGATCGTCCGGACCATGGTTAACTGGGGGCAGACCGACGGTGGACACGGCCTCTCTCACCGCATTTTTTATTGACTTGCTGCCGCGCATTCGTTACTTTCCTCCGCCGGCACCCAGGGATTTGCCCACGATCACCCGCGCGGCAGCGCACAGCTAAGGACCGGAAAACCACAATGCCTGAACGAGCCTATGTGCTAATCAACGTGATGCCGGGGCAGACCGCCAACGTGGTTCTGGCCTTGTCGACGATCAAAGAAATCAAAACCATCGATGCCTGTTGGGGCAAGCCGGACATCTTCACCGTGGTCGAGGTGTCCGACCAGGATGCCCTCTCCACGCTGGTGCTGGCGAAAATCCACGCCATCGAGGGGGTTGCACAGACCGACACCCATCTGGTCTATCGGCTGAAAAAATAGCCTCTCGCCCGGAGGTTCTTGCCATGGTCACCCCGCGCCCGTCAGTTGGTCGTTCACACTGGTTCCCGATCATCGTCCTCTGTGCTGCAGCCGCCGGCTGTTCCTGGCTCGGCACACAGAAGGATGCCGACCAGGCGCAAGCCATCTTGCCGGTGCCTGAGACGAAGGTGCGCACGGCGGTCATTCAGGTGCTGCAGGACGGGGGCTATCGTGTGAACGGCGGAGAGGAAGGGGACCACGTCCTGACCACCGGCTATCGCCAGGAAATCGACAGCCCCTCGGACTGGCTGCTCCGCAGGCGGTTCGGCACAGGCCGCAGCCGCGTGGACGTGACGCTCGCGCCGGAAGGAGAAACCGCCACACGCCTGACGATCCAGGTGATCTATGAGGGCAAGGACGGACTGCTCGAATCCTGGAAGCCCTACCCCACGCCCCTGCCTCAGAGCGCGGAGAATCAACTGCGGCTCGTCAAGAACGCCCTGGGGTTACTCTAGTCCCCACTCCCCTCGCCCAAGTCCAGCCCGAACCGCTCGGCCATGCGATAGAGGGTCCGCCGGTCGATGCCGAGGATCTTGGCGGCTTGCACCTTGTTGCCTCCGGTTTCCTGCAACACCTGTTGGAGGTACCGCTTTTCCATTGCCTCCAAGGTGAGCAACGCGCCGGACCCGCCGGTTGCGCGGCCTGCCAAGCCGGGGACCGCATCACCGCTGGCTTGGCGAACGGCTTCCGGCAGATCGCTGGGGAGCACCAGCGGCCCGCGGCTCAACGAGACGACCCGCTCGATCACGTTCTCCAGCTCGCGCACGTTGCCGGGCCAGGCATATTGCTGCAGACAGGCCATCGTCTCCGGCAAAAACCCGCGAATCGGATGCGCCGGACCGTCGGCGGCTTGCTGGAGAAAATGGTGGGCCAGCATGGGAATGTCCTCGCGCCGCTCGCGTAAAGGCGGAAGAGTGATGCGCACCACGTTCAGCCGATAAAAAAGGTCTTCGCGGAACCGCCCCTCTTTCACCAACGCCGCCAGATCCCGGTTCGTCGCCGCGATCAGACGGCAATCCAGCCGAACCACCGCCGTGCCGCCGACCCGCCGGACCTCCTGCTCCTGCAACACCCGCAGGAGTTTCACCTGTAAGGCCGGGCTGATGTCGCCGATCTCGTCCAGAAACAGCGTACCGCCGTTGGCCGTTTCGAACAGCCCCGGCTTGGCCCCGACCGCGCCCGTGAAGGCCCCCCGCTCATGACCGAACAGCTCGGACTCGAGCAGGGTTTCTGGCAAGGCGGCGCAATTGAGCGGTACGAAGGGTCCGTCCCGCCGCGCACTATTGGAATGGATCGCGCGGGCCACCAATTCCTTGCCGGTACCGCTTTCCCCTTCCAGGAGCACGGTGCTCCTGCCGGCCGCCACCTTGGCCACCAGCTTGTAGACCTCCAGCATCGGCGGACTGCTGCCGACCAGCGGAGAGCGGCTGTCGCGATCCCGTAGCTCTTCCCGGAACTTCGCATTCTCGCGGATGAGCCGCCGGTGGTCCAGACTGCGCCGCACGACCAGCTTGACTTCCTCCCGTCGAAACGGCTTGGCCAGGTAATCGTAGGCGCCCTGCTTCATCGCTTCGATCGCCCCCTCCATGGATCCGAACGCCGTGAGCAGCACGATCGGCGTATCCGGATTGGAGGCCTTGTACGCCTGCAGCACTTCGAACCCGCTGACGTCCCCCATGCGGATGTCCGTGAGGACCAGATCGAACTGGGCCTGCCGGCCCCGCTCAATCGCCTCCCGCCCTCCGGCGACAGCCTCGACTTCATAGCCCTCCTTCTTGAGGGCTTCCACAAGCAGCTCGCGCGCCGCCGCATCATCTTCCGCAACCAGAATCTTGGCGTCAGCCGACACGACCCTCTCCTTCAGCCGGAACCGCGCCGGCCGACGCGCCCTGTGGCGGGGCGCAAGCGGGAAGCGCGATCACGACGGTGGTGCCCTTGTCCACCTGGCTCTCGATCGACAAGACTCCATTGTGGGCGTGGACGATTTGCCGGCTCAGAAACAACCCCAGGCCGCTGCCGTCCCCGATGGCCTTGGTGGTGAAAAACGGCTCGAAGGCCTGGCTCACATGTTCCTCCGGCATGCCGCAGCCGGTATCGAGCACGGTCAGCGTCACCATGGCTGCGGCGGGAGGCTCACCCGCGCGGTGTCGGGCTTCGGCTTCCTCCAACGTCACCGGCCGCTGGCCCACCGAGATCGTTACCCGGCCGCCCGGCTTCGTCGCCGCCAGCGCGTTGGCGATCAGATTGACCAGCACTTGCTGGAGCTGTTCCACATCGCCCCAGAGCAGGGGATCGCCCTTCCAGGGCTCGGCAGTCAGCGTCACACCTTTGGCGGCAAAGGAGGGCGCCATCAGCGCCACGACGGGCGGCACGAGACGCTCCACCGGCAACGGCGTCAGCCGGGGCTTCCGCTGCCGGGTGGAGGAGAGCAGCTCTTCGATAATCCGCACCACCCGGTTGATCTGCACGTCCACGATCTCCACCCGCTTGCGCATCTCCGGGGTGATGGCAGGATCCTCCCCCAGCGCCTGCACGTGCCAGGCGATGGAATGGAGCGGGGTCCCCACTTCATGGGCCACGGACGCCACCAGTTGCCCCACGGCAGCCAGCCGCTCGGCCCGGTTGAGCGCGTCCTTGATCTCGGCCAGTTGGGCGTTGGCCTGCAGGAGTTCCGCGCGCGCCGCTTCCTCCCTGGCCTTCCGTTCCTCCCTCGTCATCGCCAGGTAGGCCACGCCGACCAGCACACCCGCCACCATGGAGCGGTTGATGAGGGCGGACACGAACCGGCCCGGCTTCGTCGGCCTGAGCAGCCCGATATAGGTCGCCAGGATACAGAGAACGACCGTGGCATACATGAGCCGCCGGCTGCGAGCCGCCGCGATCAGCAGGATCGGAAGCACGAACCCGTAGGCGATCACCACGTTGGCCGGCGTGACCATTTCGGCGCTCACGATCGCGACGAACAGGGCCAGTGAGATACCCAGGACGAAGGGATGCTTGGCGACGAGCGTCATCCTCCCACCTATGCCCGGCCGGCCTTCTTGAAATCGGCGGCCAGCTGCACCAGGGCCGGCGCCGTCCACCAGGCTTCGAGCGGCAGCGTCATCTTCCGGGACCAGTTGGGATAACTATCCAACGTGCCCGGCACGTTCGCCTGCGACAACTCGCCAACCACATCGTCCAGCGCGGTCAAGACCACTCGGCAGGGCGTGCGCGCCAGAAACAGATGCATCGCCCGAGCCAACTCGGTCGTCATGGCCGGAAGCGACCCGGCATCGTCCGGCCTCGGCCAGAGCCCCTCCGCCTGCAAGGCTTCCAGCAGGCGCCGGCAATCCTGCGCCCGCTCGTCCTGCGCAGTCCGCAAGGCCTGGTCATCGGGCAGGAGTCCCAGGCTCCGCCGGATCTCCAGATCCTTCCCGCCCCAATACCCGGCCAGGGTCGGCAGATCATGGGTCGTCACCACCGCCACAGCCTGACTCGGATACCCGCCCGGCTCCTTCCAGCGGCCATCGTCCTGCCTCTCGAAATAAAGGACACGGTAGGATAAGACCCCTGCCGCCGACAAGCTCGCCCGGACTTCATCGGGCACCGTGCCCAGATCTTCCCCGATGATCATCGTCTTGTGTCTTACGCTCTCGAGCGCCAGAATGCCCAACAGATCCTCGAACGGGTAGGTGACATAGGTTCCGGCGGAAGCCGGCAGGCCGTGGGGAATCCAGAACAGACGGAAGAGGCCCATGACATGGTCCAACCTGAGCGCACCCCCGTACGTCAGGTTTTTGCGCAAGAGCTCGATGAACAGACGATACCGGCTCGCCCGCAGCCGGTGCGGATCCATCGGCGGAAAGCCCCAGTTCTGCCCCTCCAACGCAAAGGCATCGGGAGGGCACCCGCTGTCCACCGTCAACGCCAGGACATCTTGAAAGACCCAGGCATCGCTGCCCGACCGGCTGCCGCCGAGCGCCAGATCGTGATAGAGCCCCAGCGGCATGCCCAGCGTGCGGGTCCGCTGCGCGATGGCCGCCACCTGCTCGCCGGCAATCCATTGCACGTACTGGTGGAAACGCACGCGCAACGCCTGCGCCTGTCGGAACGCCGCGACCTCCGGTGAAGCCGGGTTGCGGTAGGGCGCCGGCCAGTCCTTCCACTCCCAGACATCCGGATGCCGCCGCCGCAACTCTTCGGAGAGAGCCTGAAACAGGGCAAATCGCTCGAGCCGCTCCCCTTCCTTCCGTACATAGTCCAGAAAGGTCTGCCCCCGTTGGGTGACCGCCATCTCTCCATGATCGCGCAGGTGTCGTTCTTGAAAAGTCTGGAAAAGCGCTTCCAGTACGGCCAATTTTGCGGCGCAGACCCGATCATAGTCCACCAACTCGCTTGCCCGGAGCGTAGACAGGGAGGATTGAAACCCCTCGTCGCTGAGCAACTTTCGGGCCGGCTCCGATTCAGCCAGTTCCGGCACTTGCTCCACCGCCACATACAAGACGTTCAGGAAGAGACGACTGTCCGGTGAGTAGGGACTGATGTGGTACGGCTTGGTGTTCTTCAGCGCATGCAACGGATTGAGACCCACGACCCCCGCGCCGAGATCCGTGGCGGCGCGCTCGACGATCGCGGCCAGATCCCCAAAATCCCCGATACCCCAGTTCCGGGACGACCGAATTGAATAGAGCTGCAGGCTCAATCCCCAGATGCGCGCCCCCTCTTGTAGGGATGGCGGGAGGTAACATCGCGACGGCGTCACGATCAGGCGCAGGCTGCCCCGCACCTCGCCGGCGGCAGTCCCGGCACGAGCCACCACATCATAGTACCCGCAGTCCAATCCGGCCGGGAGCGGCACCGCATAGCGGGCATAACGCCGGCCATCGAGCATCCTGGTTTCAGCCGGAGCCAAGCCCGGCCCGGCCTCGCCTTTTTGCTGGAGACGGCCGGACTCATCCAGAATCTCCCATGCGATGCGCAGTGCATGCGCCGCTGCCTCCTCCACCGGAACGGAGAAGGACCAGGAGCCCAATGATTGATCGATCCGGCGAACCAACACCGGCGCGCAGGGCTGCCGCCAGGATGCGTCATCCCATGCGGTCACCGCGGCCCGGATGGATTCCGGCTGCTCCGCCTGATAGCCCATGGAAGCCAGCACGGCCCGCTTGGTTTGCTCGGACGTCCGGTGCCGGCGCCCCCAGTTGTCGTAATACTCCGCCGCGATCCCACACCGGGCCGCCAGCTCATCGAGCCAAATTGGTTCTTGCGATGCCGTCACAAACTGGAGTCTAGGAACATGCGAAAGGCAAGTCAAGGCGGCCCTGCGCTTTATGATCCCGCTTGCATAGCTCTAGCGGCCCCGATCTTGTACAATTTCCCCCATGCCGGAGATCGCGTTGGTACTCCTCGCCTTGCTGGCTATCGGGCTGCTCGGCTTGGCAACCACTTTATTGACGCCTCAGCTCATGACGACGGTGGGGCTCTGGACCCTGCTGTTCGGCCTCGTCGTCGGTATCCCGACCGGCTTGTGGTACCACGTGGTGCTCTACCGCTTTCTATCGAAAAAAATCGTGCTGCCGTCCCGATGGTGGTGGGCTCCCGTTGACTTGCATCCCCACTTGGCGCAAGAGGAACTGGCCAGGATCAAGCCCTGGTTCGTCACCGGGGGAGTCGGCTTTCTCCTGTCCCTGGCTGGCGGCCTGGCGGCCATGGCAGGACTCCTGCTGAACCAGTGAACAATCATTTTCCGGAAGCTCCAGCGCACGACGCGGCGCGCGGCTCAGCGCAAACAGTTCTTGCAAGGGCGCTACGCGACCGCTACCATAACGCGCCGGTTATTTTTCGAGGAGCGCCTTGATTATTCCCTCGCTGGCACGATCCCTTGTGCGCGCCTGCCGCTTCTTCGGACTCGGCGGCGTCCTGCTGACCGCCGGCGGATGCTTCATGGGCATGTACTTTCCCACCAGCATGGACATCGAGCTAGCCGTCAAAACTCCGCTGCGGGGACCGGCCACCGACACCCGAACCATTGCGATCGTCCTGCCGTCCAGCTTGGAGGAACAGTTCAGCCTCCCCGACGCCAGCCGCGGCAAACTGGACCAAGTCGGCTTGGCCATGGGCGAACGGCTCCAGCAGAGCGGTCGTTTCACGATCGTATCGCAAACGCAATATCAAGCGGCGCTCTCGGCCCAGCGACGCATGGCCCCTTCTCAAGCCGGCAGCCCGATGTCCGACCGCGACAGGACGGAGTCGATCCTGAACGCCGCCCGACTCGTCAAAGCAGACGGGGTGTTGCTGTTCGACGGGTCCTGGGAAAGCGCCGCCAACCTCGGCACGGTTTCATTCGGCAGGCCGGAATATCGGCGGCTGTTGACCCTCACGCTCCTTGAAGCCCATTCCGGCCAGACGATCTGGTACCAGGAAGCCACCGTCGTGATCCATGAAGGAATCGCCGTGCCACAGGAACCGGCTATCCGGGAAGCCCTCGTCGCCGACGTCACGGACAATTTTCTCCGGACCTTGCGCTAACGTTCCGAGAGGAGGTGCGCCCTCATGCTGTTGCAGAGAGAACGAGTCGGACGATTGAGCGTCGCGCTGGCCGTGACGGTGGGAATCGGCCTGGGCCTGTCCTGGCCGGCCCAGTCGCAGCCTCCCCAACCGGCTCAGAACGAACGGGTCGAGATCGTGGGGGACTACCGTTATACCTACCACGATCCGGTCAGCCTCGCCGAGGCCAAGAACATCGCCTACACGGAAGCCGTCCGCATGGCCGTCGATCGCGCCCGCCCCTTCCTCGAGGCCACCGCGTCCGTGACGGACCAGGCACTGCTCAATCAGGTGCGCCAGGTCATCGCTTCCGGCTACCTGAAGGACGTGCAGGTACTGGAGCAGGCGGACAAAGAGCGGACGGTCTACGCCAAGGTGCGCGCCACGATCAATCCGCAGGAGGTCAGGGCGGTGATCGAGCGGGAGATCAATCGTGGCCAGGGCAAGGAATGGCCCGGCCTGGACCAGAACCGCGCCCTGAAGATTTTAAGCGTGCGTGAGGAGGAAGAGGGCACCGTCACCGTCGTGTTCAAGGCCCTGCAACGGCTGGACTGGCTGAACACGGCCTATGACGGCAGCCTGCGCGAAAGCGCGGATGTGATGATTGACTTTTACGACGACCACGGAGTTCCGATCGGCAGCGAACGGTCCTCGGCCCGCAAGGCCGCGCCGGGGGAAGTCTTGAACCCGGGGCAGATCGGGGTGCAGAAGTTCACCAAACCGCCCCGCACCCGCTCCTACCGGGCCTGGCTGGTAAAATAATCCGGCCCGATCCGATCTTGTCCGTCAGTTCAGGATGCTCAAAAAGGTCTTCCGGCAAGGCCGCAGCGAGTGAAAAGCCGAGGCGTACTTTTGCTGTACGTCGAGGCTGTGAACGATGCGAGAACGAAGCCGGAAGCCTTTTTCAGCATCCTGCTATGCTATTTGTCGGCGCCGATCGGCGGCAAGTTGATCCCCACCTTCTCCATTCCCATGATGATCGTCAGATTGGAGTTGGGGGCATGGGACACGATCTCTTTCTGCACTTCGATCCGGCGCAGATCGACGAATTCCGGCGCGGTCAGTCCGAGACTTTCCCGGTAGGCTCGGTCCGCAATCCCTCGCTGCCGCTCCGCTTTCTCCCGCATCTCCTCGGCTTTCTGGAACTCCACCATCGTGATGCGGCGTTGCTCCTGAATGATCGTCTGCGCCGTCTGGTCGAGGACGCCTTTCGGCGGCAGGATGCCTCCCACAACCACCCGGTTCAGCCGGACCGGAACGTTCTGTTTTTCAATGATCCTGGTCCGCACCTCATGGTCGATCGCGTCCTGCAGCTTGACCCGCGTGGCGGACTTAGTGGTCAGCTCGAAGAGCGCATACTTCTGGACCTCTTCCCTGACGATGGTCCGGAACGCCTCTTTGATATTGTTGGTGTACCAGTTGGGCCCAAACCGCGCGATCAGCTCGGGCGACCGCCCCTCCACCACATTGGCGATGAAGAAGGCATCGAACGACACAGGGGCGTTTTCCGAGGAGATGATGTCGAAATGTTCCGAGTACTGGGTCGGCCGGATGTCGACGTCGATCACTTCGGTCGTCAAGGCCGCAAGGATGCGCCCGGTGGGGATAGGGACAGGGTCGACCCCACCATGACCGAAGAAGATCGGCTTCTGCACCAACACACCTTCATGTCCCGCGTCGATGGCCGGCATGATACAGCCCGTCGTCATCAGCAGCACGGCGCCCACCCCCAGCACCGGTGCCCATCGTCCCCATGATGAGATGTTCATGAGCCCCTCCTCTGCTATAGGCCGAACCCGGCGAAGGGCCGGCCATCCATGGTGAGCGCCGAGTCCGCACAACGGCTGTTTGCGCCATTCAATCGAGATCCGATTCAGCTTATGAAGAACCGTCGCTGGAAGTCAAATGCGGGCACGGAGGAGGGTCGCAGGCGGAGAGCCGGAAGCGCGCGCTGAATCAGCGCACCTACATGATCCCCGCCTGGCGCTGGAGCCAGCGGACATATTTGACGATCTGTTCCACATCGTCAGGCGTCACCCCGTCGATCCTGGGCATGTCGCCGAACTGCCAATGGTGGGCGCGGACCCCGTTGGCCGCCGCCCGCTGGAAGGCCGGGTCTCCATGATGATTGGGCTCATAAATCTTGTGCACCAGCGGCGGCCCTTGACTGGTCCCCACGCCCCGCTCTCCATGGCAACGTGCGCAGTTGGCCTTAAACTTGGCCTCGCCCTTGCCGAACTCCGCCGGAACCGGCGGCACATCCGGCTTCGCCGATGCCATCGGGGCGGCTGTTGCCAATACCATCAGGGTCGCACCGCTCACGAGGCCGCATTTCAGCGCAGCGACGATCCAATTGGCCATGCTCATGATCCTTTCGGTCCATTTCCAGGCTGACGCGGCTCGCCGGCCTTGGACTCCTTGCCGAACTCTTCCCGCAACATCCGCTTGACTTGGCCGGCGGTGAAATACCGGTAAAGTCTGGCGGAAATTGGCACCAGGACGATCAGCCCGATCGTGAGATACATGAAGAATTCTTCAGGCGACATGGGACTCCGTTCAACTCAGCGGGCCGGCATAGGCGATAGGATCGGCCATCCCGGCCGCCTTGAAACCGTCCAACCGGATGCGGCAACTGTCGCATCGACCGCAGGCGGTCCCATCCGATGCGGGATCGTAACAGCTATGCGTCAGGTGCAACGGCGCCCCCAACGCCAGCCCCTGGCGGATGATCTCGGCCTTCGTCATCTGGAGCAACGGCGCCCTGATGCCGATCCCGGCCCCGCCCACCCCGGCTTTGGTCCCCAGACGCGCCACCTGCTCGAAGGCCCGGATGTACTCCGGCCGGCAATCCGGATAGCCGGAATAGTCCAGCACGTTGGCGCCGAAGTAGATCCAGGCCGCTTGCCGGGTCTCTGCATACGCCAGGGCCAGCGACAGAAAGATCGTATTGCGCGCCGGCACATAGGTGACCGGAATGCCTTCCGCTCGCTCAGCCCCGGATCGATCCTTGGGGACGGCCTGTTCGCCGGTCAACGCCGAGCCGCCGATCGGCCGGAGGTCCAGCTCCAACACCAAATGGCCGGCGGCCCCCAGCGCAACACCGATCTGACGTGCCCGTTCGACTTCGATGCGATGCCGCTGTCCATACGCGACCGTCAGCAGATACAGGTCGCAACCGTCTCGCTTGGCTACCGCCGCCGTCACCGTGGAGTCGAGTCCCCCGCTGGCCAGCACCACGGCATTCATATTATCCACCACCGGCGGGGGCCGGTCTGGCTTCAACTGCGTGCGTCCAACGAGGGCCTTCCCAGGCCGCGCGTTGCGCGAGCACAGAAGCCGGACCGACCACCCGCCTCAATCACGTTCCTCGCCCTTTTCGATCTTTTCCATCAATTCTTGCTGGGATTGGCATTCGACGCACAGTTTGGCGAAGGGCACAGCGACCAGCCGCTTCTCGCTGATGTCCACTCCGCACTCGGCGCAGAGGCCGTAGGTGCCTTCATCCAATCTGGCAAGGGCCTCGTCGATCAACTGCCGCCTCCGATTCCGCATCTCCATGAGCGAGATCCCCAACTCCCGCTCCAGGTCCATCAACGCCTGGTCGCCGACATCCATCGCCGACTCCAGGCGGCGTTGCTGATCATCCGTCAAGGACTGCCCCAGCGAGGCGCCGATCTCATTCATGATCTCCTGTCGCTTCGCCATCAACATGCGATGCAACGCGTCCCGGCGCCCGGCGTATTTCGATTTGGCTTTCGGCGCAATGTCGATCGTCGCGCTCGTTCGCTTCCGGTCAGAGGGCCTGGCCTCGGCCGCTCCCTTGCTCTTTGCTTTGGCCACAGATCGCTTTGCGGGCGGCTTGACGGATTTGGATATTTTATTCACGGGCTTTTTGTTGACCTTTCCCTTCGTGGACATCGTCTACGCATCCCTCCCTTGGGCCATCGGCCTGAAAAAGGCGGCGTATTCTTAGCACGGCACTGTTGGTTTGACAAGCTCGACAACCGCCGCCGCAGGCTCAGCCCATGACCATGACCGCACGGCAAGCGGCCACAGCCGAATCGCAGCAGCTAGGGATAGGTGATCATGGCATGCAACGGACAGCCATCCAACTTGTCCCGCCCCTTGAGATCGGTCAATTCCACCAACACCACCATGCCCGCAATCTCACCGCCGAGCTGGCGGATCAGGCTGATCGTGGCGGCGGCCGTTCCGCCGGTCGCGAGCAGATCGTCGACCACCAGCACCCGTTCGCCCATCGCGATCGCGTCGCGATGGATCGCGAGCGAGTTGGACCCATATTCCAGTTTGTACTTGACCTCATAAGTGTCGGCCGGCAGCTTGCCCGGTTTGCGCACCGGGACGAACCCTGCGCCGATCTGATAGGCCAGCGGACTCCCGAGGATGAAGCCCCGGGATTCGATCCCGACGATCTTCGAGATGCCTCGGTCGCGATACCGAGCCGCCAACTCATCCTGCACCGTCCGAAACGCCCGGGCATCCTTCAGCAGCGTCGTGATGTCATAAAAAAGGATTCCGGGCTTGGGGAAGTCCGGCACTTCGCGAATCAGCTTCTTGTAGTCCATCGGCAAGCTCCTCATCTCCTAAGATGGCCGTTGTTCAGTACCAGATCTGGAATCCGACGTATCGACCGGCAGGCGACTCCCATGCCACCTGAAGGGCCTCCACCCGTGCCAAGCGCGGCCCGGTCCGAAGCGTCCCCATGAAGACCTCCACCGTCGATCGTTGACCTTCCACTGCAACCTCGACCCGTCCGTCCTCGAGGTTCCGCACGCCCCCGGCGAGCCCGAGCCGGGAAGCTTCTTCTTGGGCATAGGCACGATAGCCGACGCCTTGCACCAAGCCGCTCACCAGAATCACTGCGCGGACTGTCTGTACGGAGGACATGGGGACACAATGGCCGGGGTGGAAATCGTTTGAACGGTGAGCGCGAGTTGCACGAAGAAGAACAAAAACGCTCCGGACACTTGAGGTGTTTCTCCGGCGGCACCAATTACGATAAAACTCAAATTAGCCGCCGGCTCACACGAAGTGAGGTATGGTCGGGGCGACAGGATTTGAACCTGCGACTCCCGCGTCCCGAACGCGGTGCGCTACCGGGCTGCGCTACGCCCCGATCCGAATTCCCATTCCGCCCACTTCAGGCTGGCGACGTCCACGCCATTCCATGGGCCTCGGCTACGGCACGACACATCACCTTGCCCTTCGCGACATTGATCCCGCGTGCAAAGCCGGGATCGGCGCGCATGGCCGGCTCGAGTCCCGCCGAGGCCAGGCGAACTATAAAGGGAAGCGTCGCGTTGGTCAAGGCCAAAGTCGAGGTGCGCGGCACAATTCCGGGCATGTTCGGCACGCAATAGTGCAAAACCCCCTCCACGCGATACACGGGATCGGAATGGCTGGTCGGGCGGGTCGTTTCAATACACCCCCCTTGATCCACCGCCACGTCCACGATGACGGACCCGGGGCGCATGCGCGCCACAACCGAGCGGGACACCAGCTTGGGCGCCTTGGCCCCCCGCACCATCACAGCGCCGATAACCAGGTCCGCCTCTTCGACCACCCGGTCAATCCAGGACTGCTGGGAGGCCAGCGTCACGATCCTCCCCCGGTAAAGCGCATCCAGTTCCCGCAGCCGCTCCAGATCCTGGTTGATCACCGTGACCTGGGCCCCCATCCCGACGGCAATCCCGGTCGCGGCGCTCCCGACTACCCCGGCTCCCAGCACCACGACTTTGCCGGGCGCGACGCCGGGGACTCCGCCCAGCAGCACGCCGGATCCCCCCTGCAGCCGCTCCAAATACCCGGCCCCGACCTGCACCGCCAGCCGGCCGGCAATCTCGCTCATGGGCTTGAGCATCGGCAGGCTTCCGTCCCGGCTCTCGGTTGTTTCATAGGCGATGGCCGTGACCTGCGCGTCCATCAACGCCCTCGTCAGCTCAACCGACGCGGCCAGATGCAGGTAGGTAAACAGGATCTGCGCGGGACGGAACAGGGTATACTCCGACGGCAGGGGCTCCTTGACTTTCACAATCAGCTCCGCCTCTTTGAAGAGCTGTTCCTTCGACCCGGCCAGGCGGGCGCCGGCCTGGCGATACTGTTCGTCGGAGAACCCGCTGCCTTCCCCGGCCGCCGGCTCAACCCATACCGTATGACCGGCGGCACAGAGGGTCCGGACCCCCTCCGGGGTCAGGCTCACCCGAAACTCATGGTCTTTGATTTCTCGCGGCACGCCGATGATCATGTCACTCCTCCCGATCAACTCAACTCTCGTAGACAACGGGACATTATACTCCGTCTACGACCCAATCTGGAGCCGTCCCCTCTACCCCACGAGGCTGGACAGGCCGTGAGTACCTATAGTATGATCCGCCCGTTTTCCGGAGGGCTCACCAGTGGCGGACGGACAGACGAGTTTCTCGGCGGGGCGGTGCGATGCCTGCGGGGCCCAGCAAGGGCCCTTGCAAAAACTCTCTCTGGGTAAGGATTTTTTCGGCCGCACCTACGACCGGCTGTCCCCTTCTTCCGATCAAAGCCCCAAGTGGTACTGCGATCCCTGCTCGATGCACAAAAACCTCCAACGGGATTTCCGCGATATCCGCGCCGAATTCGACAAGTTGAGCCAGGGACAACCCTCCGAGCTCGCCGGCACGGAACCGTTCCAGCGGGCCCAGTTGCGCCTCAGAGAAATCACCGCGATTTTGGCCGGGCATGCACTGGGATCACGCCTGCTCGATCCGGCCGATGTCCGCGCGTTGGTCGAACGGGTTCAAGCCCGTGCGGACACGCCACCTGCCGCCGGACCACGATAGCAACGCGGCCCGTGTCCACCTTCACACATCATATTTTCGTCTGTATCAACCAGCGGCCCAAGGGCGATCCCCGCGGCTGCTGCGCGGACAGCGGATCGGAGCGGTTGCACGCCTGCTTCAAGAAGGAAGTGGACCGCCTCGGCTTGAAGGGAACCGTCCGGGCCAACAAAGCCGGCTGCCTCGACCATTGCGAGTACGGCCCCAGCGTCGTGATCTATCCGGAAGGCGTCTGGTATTGGGTCGGGTCGGAAGCGGACGTGACCGAGATCATGGAACGTCATGTCGTCAAGGGCGAGATCGTCGAACGCCTGTTGATGCCGGACCATCCCGCGCCAAAGAAGCTGAAGCCCTGAGGTGAAGCGCACCTCGTGAAGCGTGAAGTGCAAGAACAGAAGCCTCAGGGCATGCGATTCGCGAATACATCCAGGATGCTCAAAATGGCCGCCTTCTCACCCGCCCACCCCGCGTGCGCCAAACGCACGCTGCTCCCGCGGCTCAGCCGCAGGGAAGGCGGCGACTGAGGCATACGGTTTTCGGCATGTCGCAGGGAGACGCCTGACCGAGAACGAAGTTGGGGGCCATTTCCAGCATCCGAGGAGCGGACATGGAAGAAAAATGGAAGGCCAACATGGAGAAGGTCGCCTTCATGAAACAGTTCCCTGGACTCACCGGGTCCTGGGAGCAGTTGCAGGGGAAGACCATCGAGATCGTCACGCCCCTCCCCTCGAAACCGGGGGCCGCGACGCTGGTCTGCACCGACGGAACCTTCGTGGTGGCTCCGCCGATCGATGCGCAGCCCCATGAGCTCGGCGAGAGCCTGCGCACCGCGCGCGCCGCGCTGGAACCCAAGCACCGCGACGCCTATCAGGAATACGATCGGCTGGTCAAGAAAGATCGGGACGCGCTGAAGGCGGCCCGGCTGGAGAAGATCGTCGGCGCCATCCAGAACAATCTGGAACACATTCCCGAGCTCAAAGATCGACTACGCAAGCTCGTCAACGAATGGAAATGAGGATCGCCCGGCCATGAACATGCTGGAGCTGTTCTCCAAAGCGCTGTTTGAAGGAGTCACGCCCATGATGGTCATCCGCGATCACCTCGTCCGCCATCCCGACCGCTGCACGCACCAAGCCATCTGCATGCCGGTCTGCCCGACCGGCGCCTGGCTCTCCACCCCGCCGTTCAAATTCGATTCCTCCCGTTGCCTGGAAGGCTGCCGCCTCTGCCTCGACGCCTGCCCGTCTCAGGCCATCTACGCGGTCTTCCGAAAAGGCGAGAAGATCCTGGTTCCGCAGAAGAAGTAAGGCTGGCTCGGTCGGCAAGCGGCGCAAGGATTCAATACGCCATAGCGCTGCCCACACCATGCCTCACTCCACACGAGCCTCTGAGAAGCGGGGCATGGGACAACACCGTCACCCTTCCAGTCACTAACAGTTCGCGCTAGCCCCTGCTCCACATCGCCGCCATACACAAGGAAGCCAAGAGATATCTGCAACAAAGGGATGCGTTGGGCCTACTCCACGTAGGTATTGACAGCTAAGCCTGGCCTTGCTATAGATCGCCGCCACTAAAGGAGGCGCGAGCATGAGACGTCCACTTACAATTCTAACGTCGCTTTTCCTCTTTACTCTCTCCGCATGTACCTCCACAGGAAGCCTAGGAATTGTGACGAAACCGGCTTCAGACAATGCCTCCATTCTGAAATCGGGACGGAACATAGAGGAAGTTGGCATTACACAAGGAGAAAGCTGCCGTTTCTTCCTAATCGCCGTGGTTCCATGGGGCAATGGAACATTCTCCGATGCAGTGAATCAAGCATTGGCTGAAAAAGGAGGCGATGCACTGATCAACGTCACTGTGAGTACAAGCCTGTACGGATTCATCCCCATCTACAACGTGTTTTCCTATACCTGCACAAAAGTTGAAGGAATTGCGGTCAAGTTCAAATAATAGTAGAGGATGCTCGGAGGGATACCATGACCCGTAAGATTGCTATCCTGATAGCATTGCCCTTGCTCGGCACTCTTACAGGATGTGCCACCATCGTTAACGGAACCTCCCAGGAACTCCACTTCACTTCAGAGCCTACAGCCGCTCAAGTGTTCGTCAACGGAGAGCCTATTGGCTATACTCCCTTGTTAACAAAGATTCAGAGAAACAATCCGGAGGTGGTCTTAAAAAAGGAGGGGTATCAGAATCAAAACGTCTACCTGGAGTACAAGTTGAGTGGATTTTTCTGGGTAGACTTCTTTCTATTGCCGCTAGTTGGCCCGATAACAGACACCATTACTGATTCCATGAGCGTGTACGAACCAACTTTCTATCACTCAAAATTGAAGCCCCAGTAATGTGAAACTTCTTACATAATCTGTTTTCTCAATCTCCCCCACAGAGCCGTGCCCACGTAGCCGCAGCCGCCCGTGAGTGTCGTCAGCGCCATGATCCGGTAGACCTGTCCCTTCGGCATCTTGAGCTTGGCCGTCGCGTCCAGCCAATCGGGCGAGGCGGCGATCCGCTGCAAGGTCGCCCCGGCAAAGAGGATCGGCCACATGCAGGCCAGACGGAGCCGAACTTCCCGCCTCGGGATCGCCAGCGTATAGAGCCAGCCTTGGTCCAAATGTTCCAAGGCCAGGCGCACCAGCTTGCCCAGGATCGGTTTGACCTTGGGTAAATTGTCTTTGCGCAGCAAGTCGCCCGGCATCAGCCCTGCTTCCTGAAGCAATGAGGAGGGAATGTAACAGCGTCCCCGCCGCAAGTCCCGTGGCAGGTCTTTGAGGATATTGGTGAGCTGGAGCCCTTTGCCGAACCTAACTCCGACCGCAGCCATGCGCTTCTCGTCCCAGGCGGCGAGTGCCGGCAGGTACGCGCACATCATCCCGGTCCAGAATTCACCCACGCAACCGGCCACATAGTAGGTGTAGCGATCCAGGTCCTCGAGTGCCGGAAGCGCCGCCAGCCGGTTCTGGTTGTCGCCCGGAAAGGATTGCAGGTCCATCACCATTCCATTGGTCAAGGTCACCATCAACGTGCGGATGCGGGTCCGGTCATCGGCCTCAAGGTCCAGATACAGGCGGAAGCAGTCTTCCAGTTGCGCCAACAATTGCCGCTCGGACGAATCGGCCTGATGCGGCGTCACTGCTGCTTGGATCGCCCGTACCTCGCCCCATGAAACTTCATCCGACTTGAACTGGCTCCTGAACTGCTCCAAGAACAGCAGCCGCTGCTCCCGGTCGATCAGATCCGTATCGGCGATCGTATCGGCTGCCCTGGCAAAGAGATAGGCCAGCCCGATCTGGTCGCGCACGCAACGGGGGAGCACGTTCAAGGTGAGAAAAAAAGACCGGGAGACCCGCTTGAGGAGATCGTTCAGTAGCACATGTCTGTGAACGGCGGTATGGGCGGCAGCAACCACGCTGGTCGATTCCTAGCGGACTTCCAGGCGACCTTCCATGCCTTTTTCCCGATGGCCGGGCAAGAACAGCAACTTCTTGTCGCAATAAAACAGGTAGACGCCTGGCTGTATGGGCGTGAAGCGAACGGTCACGGTCTTGCCCGCACCGACGTCCTGTTCGACGGCCAGTTCTTTGATGATGAAGTTATGCGGCGTGATCGTCGTGACGCTGGTCAGCGTCAACTCCACCGGCTTGCCTGCCTGGACGATTAGACGGTCGGGACTATATGAATAGCTGTCCAGGGTGATGGTGGCCCGTTGGACCCCATCGGCGCCCGGCTCCAGGGTCGCCGGCTCTCCGGCCCAAGCCACGGCAACGGCATTGACCCAGGCGACAAGCACTATCCAGAGGACCGTTCTGGCCCAAAGAGCGCGGGAGACACAAGAGCCGTTCATGGCCTTCTCTAGTAACAGAAGCAGTCAGGCGCGTCAACCGATTCAACCCAAGGAATCAGCAACTTGGCCCATCTGAAAGCTCAGGTGGAGCCTTGACGAACCGAAGAACGGCGTTATCTGCCTCCCCAACATGGCCACCAGGGATAGGGCCACAGATGTTTTTTTACCCTGAGGCTTGTATAATGAACACCAGTCCATCTGTTATGCCACCGTGCATATTTGCCTAGCAAGGAACAACAACTTCTCCCGGCATAGCTGAATCGACGTGCCGGACTCAAGCAAGTTTAGTAGGAGGAATGACATGAAGTGGTTGAAGGGCATGGCTCTATTACTGATCGCCAACGTGTTGATTTTCGTCACGTTGTCGATTTCGTTCCATGTGTTGGTCAATTTTATCCTGCCGGCCTTTGGCATTGATGTCCGCGGGGCGGTCAACCAGCAGGATCTGGTCTGGGCCATGGTCATCGGATTCGGGGGCGCGTTCCTCAGCCTGGCCTTCTCGAAGCAAATGGCCCGGTCCATGCTGGAGTGCTATCAGATCACCCAGCCCAAGTCCCAAGCCGAGCACGTGATCTATTCGACGGTGCAGGACATCGCCCAGCGGGTCGGCATCAAAATGCCGGAAGTCTGGGTCTACGAAGGGGAAGACCCGAACGCGTTTGCCACGGGCCCCACGAAGAATAATTCGATGGTGGCCGTGTCCACCGGCTTGTTGAGCCACCTCAACGAACAGGAAGTGCGGGCGGTCTTGGCCCACGAAATGGGCCATGTCTACAACGGCGACATGTTCACCACGACGGTCCTCGCTGGCCTGATGAACACGTTCGTGTACTTCATCAGCCGCTGGGTCTATCGGAACCTTGCCGAGCGCAACGAGATGTTGGCCTTTGGCGTCTACATGTTCCTACAGATCGTCCTGTCCTTCCTGGCCATGATCCCGATCAGCTGGTTCTCGCGCCGGCGGGAGTTCGGGGCCGACGCATTTTCCGCCAAGGCCTATGGACGCGACGGGATGATTGCGGCGCTGCGGGCCATCGACCGATGGGTCAACCGGGCCCAGGTGGAGTACACCACCCAGGACGCCCTGGCCACCATGAAGATTTCCGGCAAGTCCAACGGGTTCATGCACCTGTTCGCCACGCACCCGCCGATCGAAGAGCGGATTGCGGCGCTCCAACGGCTGTCATAAGCGGAGGGAGGCTCCCATGCACGGCGCGCGCGCATCCACCGGTGCTGTGTGGTTGTTCGTGGGGCTCGTACTAGGCTGCAGCCCAAGCTATTCGCTGGCGGAGGAACCGCCGGGCGGGAAAGGGCCGATTCTGATGGCTGCGCAAACCGGTTCGGTGTACGACTTCACGCTAAACGACATCGACGGCAAGCCCCTGTCGCTCGGCCAGTTCAAGGGGAAGGTCCTGTTGCTGGTCAACACCGCCAGCTTCTGCGGGAACACCCCCCAGTACGCGGACATGCAGGAGATGTACGAACGCTATCAGGCGAAGGGCCTGGAGATTCTGGCCTTTCCCGCCAACAATTTCGGCCAGCAGGAGCCGGGCACCAACCAGGAAATCAAGAGTTTCTGTTACACCAAGTACAGCCTGACCTTTCCGCTGTTCATGAAGATCAGCGTGAAGGGCGGCGACAAACATCCCCTCTACCACTACCTCACCGAACAGAGCCCGTTCCCGGGCGAAGTGGAGTGGAATTTCCAGAAGTACCTGGTGGACCGCAAGGGCAACGTCGTGGCCCGCTACCAGCACCGCACCAAACCTCTGGCCGATGAGATCGTACGGGACGTGGAGCGGGAATTGGCGAAGTAGTTCACCGTTGACAGTACTCAGTTATCAGTAAAACTTCCTCACTGAAAACTGACGACTGATCACTAAGCTTTCTTGATGAAGCCGATGTGCTCCCGGTATTGCTGGATGGCGGCCGCAAGGGATTTTCCGCCGAGGGGAATATTGGCGTCCAGCGTATCCTCGATGGCCGGATCGTCGATGACGACATCGTAGCGATCCTGGACGTTGGTCAGGACCATCCCTTTCCCCACGTCGCGCGGCAGAAAGATCTCCTTCCACACTTCCTTTTCGACCAGACACACATCCTTGAACCGCTCATACAGCAGCGCCAGCTTCTCCGGGTCCGTCACTTTCATTCGTCCACGTTCTCCTTCATGCCTTGCGGTTTACGCCTGACGCTGCGCGCCTCGCGGTTCAATGCTCGTGCCCGCAGGGCCCCTCACCGCCCGAGCCATCCCCCATGTCCGACGGAGCCGGAAGGCCCGTCATGTTCAAGGGGGTCGGATCGGGAGACGAGACCCCCACGGCTCCCGACCGGGCGGCAAAGGAAGAAAAGATCCGCGTGATCGGAGCGCCGCACTCCCGACACTCGGCCAGACTCGCCTCGGTCATGCGTTGCAGATATTCCTTGCGCCGCGCACAAGGAGGCTGACGCAGGCACCGCTCCGCCATATATTCATACATCGGCATAACGCCTCGCTACGACCGTCGCAGGATGAAGATTACCGGGGAGGAGATGCGGACTTGGCAGGCTGATCGCTGATCTGAAAGCGCATCGTCCCGACCTGGTTCACCGCATGAAACGCCTGTTGTCCCTCCGGGCTGATGAAGATCTTTACCAGATAGGAGCCCTGCTTCCACCCGTCGACCGGCTGCTTCAATTCCAAAAACCCCTGTTTTTCATGCCAGGGCACGAATAGGGAATCCTTCCCCACCGGCTGGTCCGACAACTTGCCCTGGGCATCCTCCAGGAACCACATCGCACCGAATGTTGCCGGGTCTTCCAGCGTAGGCACTTCAAACACGATATAGACAGCCGAGGTATCCGGAGGAAACACGGATGTCCCAGGTTCGATCGGCTTCAGGCGGGGGTCCTGGGTATACCAGCCCTTGCGGCCGAACGTATCCCATTCCACCTCGTAGCCCTTGGCCATGACGATCCAGGTGAACAGCGATTGCGGCACATTGCGCTTCTGGAGGTCTAGGGACGGCATCTTGGTCTCGTCTACCGCCGTCTCCGCCTGTTCCTTTGGAGCCAGCAACTCGCGCGCCTCAACCACTCCGTGCGCACCTCCCACGAGGGCACACAAAAGCGCCCATGCGGGCAGCCGAATCGCCCCTCCCCCGAGCATAAAAGGCCTCGTAACCCCGATCCCCATCATGAAAATAGCCTACTGCAAGAGGGGGTGCATTGCAACTGACGGCGCCAGCGGCCGGCTCGTCTGTTATAATGGCGCAAGTCGGTTCTCCGCCCCCCCCCCGCAGAGTCGGCCGCGCACGTTCGGATGCGCCCTCCTTCACGACTCCAGACATAGTGGAAGACCGGATGAGCAAGACGACGGACGACCGGTACGACATACGAGAACAGAGCCGGCGCGCCGGCCTCCGCGACGGAGCCTTTTACGCCGCCGCGCAAGGCGGAGGGGAGAACTATCTCTCCGCCTTCGCTCTGCTCCTCCACGCCACCCCTTTGCAGATCGGGTTGCTGTCGGCCCTTCCCCAGCTGGTGGGCACCTGGGCCCAGTTGATCTCGGTCAAAGTCTTGAACCGACTCCGGCACCGCAAGACGATCATACTGGCTGGCGCCGGAAGCCAGACGTTCTTTTGGTTGCCGCTCGTGGCCCTCCCCCTCATGTTTCCGGACTACGGGGCCTGGCTGCTGATCGCCTGCGCGGTAGGCTACTTCGCCTTGGGCCATTTCATCGTGCCGGCCTGGCACAGCCTCATTACGGATTTGATCGAGCCCAACGAACGAGGAGCCTATTTTGCCCGCCGGGCCAAAATCATGGCCGTCACCAACTTCTCGGCCCTCTGCCTGGCCGGGCTGATCCTCCAATCGGCCCAGACCTCGGACATCCCCTGGTCCTGGGCCGGATTCGCCGTGATTTTCCTCCTGGCCGCCGCCGCCAGGGCCGGCTCCACCTCCGCTCTGGCCCGTATCGACGAAGCCACCGCCACCGCCACGTGCGAAGCGGAGGTGCACCTGCTGGACTTTTTACGCCACGAGCGCAGCGTGAACTTCAAGCGGTTCCTGCTGTTTTCCGGTCTCATGCACGTCTGTGTCCTGATCGCCGGCCCCTATTTCGTGATTTACATGATCCGGGATTTGCACTTCACCTACCTGGAGTATGGAACCTGGCTGGCGGCCGGCGTCCTGGGGCAGTTCCTCACGCTCAAACCCTGGGGCTTGATCAGCGATCGGTATGGGAACAAGAAGCTCATGGTGGTGACCGGACTCGCGGTGCCGATCCTGCCCATGCTCTACTTGCTCTCTACCAACCTGGCCTTTCTCGTCCTCGTAAATTTATTGGGGGGCATCGTCTGGGCTGGTCTCGCGCTCGGCCTGCAAAACTACGTCTTCGACGCCGTGCGCGCGGAGGACCGGGCGAAAGGCGTCGCGGTCTGGCATACGATCAACGCCATCGGCTGGTTTGTCGGCGCCATGGTGGGAGGCTGGCTGGCAACCGTGACGCCCGCGGAGATTCATTGGGCCGGCGTAAACGTGCAGTTGGCCTCGAATTTGCCGGTGGTCTTCTTTCTCTCCGGCCTCCTCCGGCTGATCGTGTCTCTCACGTTACTGGGCACCTTCGGCGAAGCGCGCGCGGTTGAAGCAATCTCGCACCGGCAACTCCTGACGAAGTTGCCCCTCGTCAAACCGCTCAGCGAGGCCCTCGGCAAACGTGAGCGCGGCGGGGAAGCCTGACGCTCGAACGGCCTTAGCCTATCCTTGTCCTGTCAGTGCATCATCCCGTGGGAAGAGCCTTGCGGGCCTTGTCCCCGCTCCGCTTCCTCCTGCTTCATCTTTTCGTTGAATTGATCGGCATGGTTCCGAATGTCCTTCTGAGGAACCGGTTGGGGAGGCTCCGCGCAACCGACGAGCGACAGACTTCCAAGCATCACCGCCGCGGCCAACATTCCGAACAGACGTTCCGATCTCTCCATGACGCTTCCTCCTTCAATACGGTTCGCGCCTCAGCGGATCTATTATGCAATACCATGTCGTGACTTGCCAGCCTGCCACGAATATGTGAGGCCATCACCATGGGGCCAAGAGGCAAACTTCATTGACAAGCAACCGGCGACCTGTGTACCCTGTCCAAACCTAGAGGGCCTCCTTGAGCCCGCCGACGGAGGCTCTTTTAATGTTCCCGACCTGCCGCAGCCGAACTTTAGTCGCACTCTTTGCTCTCGTCCTGCTCTGCGCAACGACCGCTCATACGGCAGACCTCAGCACCCCTGAAGGCGTCCTTCGGGCGCTGGTGAGGGCGAATGAAGACAAGGACATGGCCACAATTGCCAAGTTCATGGCCCATGACGACGACATCATCAGCTATACGATCGAGGGGCGCAAATACGTCGGCTGGGCGGACTTCGCCCGCGACATGGAGACCGAGTTCAAGGACGCCACGCGCATCGAGATCCCGATCACCGAACTGAAAGTCTGGACGCGCGGAGAGACCGTCTGGTTTGCGATGGAGCTGGACTATATTCGCTACCTCGGCAGCGGCAAAGAGGAAGTGCGGATGCTCCTCCCCCTGCGCGAGACCGGCATCATGGAGCGGCGCAACGGGCAGTGGATGCTGGTGACGTTCCATGAGTCCTTTCGCAGCGAAGTGTCCATCACGCCGGGCACATCGAGCAGCAATCAAGCGTTTCCGTCTTTGAAGTAAGAAATCGGACCGTCTCGTTGACTTCCGGCAGCCGGAGCGCAATACGAAACCAGCCCCCACCAGTCCCAGATCCCGTTCGCTGACGCTGCTGCTCGCCTGCGCACTGCTCCTGTGGCTGGCGCTTCCGTCGGCCGCCCAACCGCCTGCGCCGCCGCCCGATTACCCCCAGTCGCTGGAGAAAGACCTAAAACAGCTCCTGGAGGCCAAGGCCCAAGAGTCCTCCGATCCCAAGCTGCTCATACAATTGGCCGGCCTCTACCTCGAGATCGGCGAAGAGCTCTATACCGAGAAGCCGCGGAAGCTGGCCGCCTTTGAGGAAGGGGCGCGCCTTGCCAAACGCGCCATCGAACTGGACGACAAAAACGCGGAGGCGCACTACCTCTACGCCGCCAACATGGGCAGCGCCGCGGACACGAAGGGTATCGCCGCCTCGCTCCTTGCACTGGACGACATCAAAACCCATGCGAAACGGACCCTGGAGCTGCAGAAAGACCACGTGGGCGCGCTCCACATGGCCGGCATGATGTTGGAAGAATTGCCCCAGTTCCTAGGCGGCAACCAAGCCGTCGCCCTCGACTACCTGAAAAAGGCCGTATCCATCGATCCCAGCTATTCCCATGCCCGGCTGGATTTGGCCAAGATGTACGTCAAACGCCGCGACCCGGAATCGGCGCAGCGTGAACTGCACGCGATCATCGCGATGGACCACCCGAGCGACGCCTATGCCTGGGCCCGCCGGTACCGTCCGGAAGCGGAAAAACTCCTGGCCACGTTGAAGCCGGGGGAGTCTGCCGGAGCCAACGCCAAGTAAGCGGACGGTTTCACACGAGGAGTTCCCAACCTATGAAGCTGATTACCCTAACACTGATGCTCAGCCTGATTGTGGCCGGTCCTGCCCTGGCGGACGGCAACCACCAGCACGGCGGGCACGCCCCCACCCTGGAAGAAAAAACCACGGTCACCCTGGAAGGCAACACCCTGACCCTCACCTTCGGGCCGATGGACCTGCCGACCGGCCACGACGGCGACCTCGCCGCCAGCATCCCCAAACATATCTTCCAGATCCTCAAGGATCGCCACATGGTCGGCTACAAATCGGCCATCTTCACGAAGGACGGGAAACCCCTGCCACGCCAGTGGCTTCACCACGTCCTGCTGATGAACCTCGACAAGGACAGCGTGTCCTGTCCGGGCGAGCCGCTGTTCTTCGCCGGAGCCGGCATGGAAATGACCGAAACGAAGTTCCCCGCCGGCTACGGGGTCAGGCTTGAAAAGGACAAGAAGCTGATGGTCGTGGTGGCCTTCTACCACAAGGCCCTGCCCACGAAGGACGTCATGGCCACGTTCACGATGGAACTGGCCCCGGAAGGGGCGCCCGTGCAGGACATGGACGTGTATCAGGTCGGCGTCAACATCGTCTGTTACAGCAAGTTCGATCAACGGGGCCCGAACCAGACCGACGAGGGGATCATCATCAACCCCGGCTTGCAGGTGCAGTCGGCCCCGCTCAAGTTCAACATGGACGGCTGCGTGAAGTTCGCCTATCCCCACGGCCATGATCAGTTGCTGCTCATCGCGCTGGACAATAAGACCACCAAGAAGACGCTGCTCCGGACCGTGCCGGACGTCGAAGCGGACGGCAACTTCCGGGCCTTCCAGCCCCACCAAGTCTACAAAGACGATCGCGGCTTTTCCGTGAACACTCGCGACGACTATGAGATGACCATGGTCTACCATCGCCCCTTGCACGACCCGGAGGAGGGGCACGGTATGGGCAACTATCTGCTCTACATGACGCCGGGAACCTGCCCGGGGGATGCGTCGGCCGCGGCGGCGCGCTGAGAAAGGACTCCCATGTCACTGTTCGACCGTCTATCGGAAGATTTGAAGCAAGCCATGCGGAGCAAGGACCAGCTCCGCATGGACGTGATCCGCATGATCAAGGCCGCGGCGCTGAACAAGGAGATCGAGCTTAAGAAGGACCTGGACGACGCGGACCTGAGCCGCATCATGACCCAGCTCATCAAGCAGCGCAAAGAGTCGGTCGAGCAGTATCAGAAAGCCAAGCGGGACGACCTGGCCGGCAAAGAACTCAAAGAGATCGCCATCATCGAAGGCTACCTGCCCAAAGCCCTCTCGGCGGACGAAATTGCGCAGGCGATCGCGGCGGCGATCCAGGAGACCGGCGCGACTTCGCTCAAGGACATGGGCGCCGTCATGAAAGCCGTCATGGCCCGCCTGGTCGGCCAGACGGTGGACGGCAAACAGGTCAGTGAACTGGTGCGCACCAAACTTACATAGTTGCTCCCCGACCGTGCCTCTCCAGAACTTCTTTTCAGTCCCCACGGCACATCCATGAAACGGATCTGCGTCTTCTGCGGGTCCAGGGAAGGCAATAGGCCTGTCTATACGGAAGCAGCCAGGGCTGTGGGCGGCCTGCTGGCCCGCGAAGGGATCGGGCTGGTCTATGGAGGGGGTGGGATCGGGCTCATGAAACTCCTGGCCGATGCGGTCCTGGACGCAGGAGGTCAAGTGACGGGCGTCATTCCCCATGCCCTGACCACCCAGGAGATTGCCCATCCCCGCGTCACCGACCTTCGAGTCGTCGGCTCCATGCACGAACGAAAAGCCTTGATGGCGGAGCTGTCCGATGCGTTTATCGCCCTGCCCGGCGGGTACGGCACCCTGGAGGAATTCTGCGAAGTAGTCACCTGGGCGCAACTGGGCTTGCACCGGAAACCTTGCGGGCTGCTGAACGTCGCCGGGTTCTACGATCCCCTACTCGCCCAGCTCGACCGGCAAGTGACCGAAGGGTTCCTCAGCCCAACCATGCGCACCCTGGTGATCGAAGCCAAGGAGCCGGGGCAGTTACTCATCAGCATTCAGGCTTACCGGTCGCCGGTTACGGAGCAGCCCATCAGGCTAGATCAGACCTAGCCGAACCGACAACGTCTTTCCAGGTTTTCGGTTTATTCGAGATTCTTTACTCCAATTCCGAGCCTGCCGATATCATTGGCTCCGTGCACACCTTTGCCGGAACGCCGACAGAGCAAGGGCTCCGGACGTTTCGTCCGGAGCCCTTGCTTCCTCAGCTCAGTTCACGTCCGTCTTCGCTAGCCCGGACTGGCTGGTCAACGTGGCTGCCCGATCAACAGAATTGGTGTAACCCGTGAGCGACGAATCAGCCCTTGGGTTCCGGAGCATCCTTCCCGTCAGGGATGATCTTCACGACCTTGAGAACCTTTCCCATTTCGTCCAGTTCGACCTCGACACTGACGTGGTCGCCTTCCGTCAGCCCTTTCATCAGGTCAATGCTGGCGACGGGCAGCGATTCCGTCTTCCCGCGGTCGATCTGGATTGTGACCTTCAAGCCGGCCCAATCGATGCTCTTGATGGTACCGCCCACAAAATTCGTGGCCGCCGCCGAGGCATCAACGCCGGACGGACTGCTCATGCCGACCATACCCACGACACAGACCAAACCGACCATTGCGATGAGTAACGTTTTCATGATGCTCCCTCCTTTATTTGCCCCACAGCCAGTTGACCAGCCAAGGCGTCGGGATTCCCATGGCGGATGCTACGGACATCCCAATGGTGACTCTGGTTCAGCGCAGCGCCTCGCGGCAAGTCCGGCGCTTCGCGCGACGATTGCCTATCCATCCTCTCAAGATGCAGCTTGTCCATATAGAGGACCAGCCAAGGGAGGCATAGCAGGAAGATGACCGCGCTGACGCCAATCAGCAGCCCCAACAACAGGATCTCCATCGCGCCTAACGACATGGCCCCCTCCTTCGCCACTTGTAGTACTGTAGTACATGGACCAGCCTTGCTGGCATTGAGAGGAGCAAAGAGAATGCCGACGGACGCGCGCGCGTGGAGGTTATTGAATTTGCAGATTTATTCATTTGGCTTTGTTCAGAAACGCCAATTTGTTCTCCATCATCCTGCAGGGAACTTCCCACAAACGTTTTCCCCTTCCAAGTAAACCCATTGAAATTTCTATAAGCACGACTGTATGCAATCCCCTGCAACGACCACGAGCGCCAGGCCTGTGTTTCCCATCTCACACCTGTAGGGATTTGCCTCTCGTCAAGGAACAACGTATTGCCAATCGTTTAGATGATGAGCGGACATAAGGCGTAGGGTTGCGCCTTCACTGTTCAGAGTGAGTTCCTCTTTGCCAATTTATCC
The DNA here is from genome assembly GCA_004296885.1 of Nitrospirota bacterium. NCBI lineage: Bacteria > Pseudomonadati > Nitrospirota > Nitrospirota bacterium. The sequence continues at coordinate 56,178 of SCVN01000004.1, forward strand.
AACCTATTGGAATCATGGGAGGGTCCACATAACCCAAGACATGGCATTTCTCTTGCGCATAGAGAAAAGCGACGGGAGGAGCGATCCTCAACGAAGAGGGGCGGACCAAGACGGCAAAGTCCGACAAGAGCAACACCGCGACGGTGGCGACAAGACACGATTCGAAGCGCGAGGTACGGGCGGATTGATACAGCTCCACGGCTGCCGTTCGGCGTCGGACCGAGCGACCCAAAGCCCTCTCTCCTACCCGACAATACAGGAGGTGACGCCATGCGATATGTCACAATCCTCTGCGAACACAAGACGCCAAGAACCTGCGCCGATTGCGGGCAACCGTCCAAACTCCTGACCAGAGCCTATAATCGTTTTACCCAATCCGAGGTACGGCTCTGCCCTCCCTGCATCGTCTGGCACGACCAACAGGTGGACGACCTAGTCCCAACCAGATCATAGAACCGTTCGCATGTGCTCGATCGCTGTTGCGGGGCCGCGCCGGGAACGGTTCACCCGTACCATCGGCACAGGGCGAGCACGCGCAGCCAGATCATGACATTCCGGAGAGCACGGCATGGCCACACCAGAACTCTTCACCGGGGATCGTTTCTACAACAACACCTTGCCGGCGAGCCTTCTGCTCTGGCTGGTGTTGGTCTTGATCGTCGGAACCTGGTGGAGCAGCGGCTAGATCGGCCCGGCCATGCACCAGCACAGCGCCGAGCCATGTACGCCGTTCTTGTGCTGTCCGCCTGCCTGAGTTGTAGCCCTTCCCCGAACACCCCCTATGCGGATGGACTCCAGCAGTTTGCCTGTGCACATAGCGAGGCACGTCCCGGGGAGTGCAAGAGAAAGCTGAGGGAGGCAAAAATGAAAGGAGCGTTGCAGACCTCGCCCAGCTCGACCGGCGGATGGCCGAGGGATTCCTCAGCCCAACAAGAACCCTAGTGATCGAAGCCGAGGAGCCGGAGCAGTTACTCGCACGCTCAAAACCTATCGGTCGCCGGTTACGGGGAGGAGGATAGCGGAGGGGGAGAACAGAAAATACCGATTTTAGGCTTCTTGCCAGCCATTGTGGAGATATCGATGGCGCAGCACGAGTTGAGCAAAGATAGGGGCCATGAGCCAGGAAAGGCCGAACGTCACGAACGCCGCCAGGACAGCCAATATGACACCGATCCATGCTTCATGTTTCGCCCAATAAAAAGGACCGAAGAGAAGTGTTCAGAGAAATGGATTAGTGATCTCGACGATCTGGCCGGTTGCTGGGTTGCGAAAACGCATGGCTGTTTCGCCGGTCATTTTGGATTTTTCTGGCAGACTGCTGGAAGGCTCTTTTGAAAGGCTGACCATGCTTGCCTGAGGGATGGGGTAAGCACATGATGGGCAAGCTCGTGCTAATGATGAAATCTCCTTGCCACATTCAGGGCATTTGATGAGTGCCATGGTTTTTCTCTCCTTTTTCCTCAGCAGCCACTGTACCTAGTCGCTGCTCTTTGTCCTCTTAATCTGCGATCACCATAAAAAAAGGCCAGCCCCCTTACGAGAGCTGACCCTTAACGCATCTACCTCACTATTCCCACATTGGACCTTTAGGCGATTACGCAACTCCTTACGCGTCAACAAGAATTTGATTACTGGAGGCAAAGTAACTATCCGCCGCGAGTTTATCGAGCGCGGCGGGTCAAGCGAAGAAGAGAACCCCAAGATTGCTGGTGGGGTTCTCCGCCGCGCAAATCAATAGCGCGTCGGTACACGCCAAGCGAAGAATTTGATTGCTGGAGGCAAACAATCTCTCCGCAGCGATTTGATCGAAGATCTTGACTTCAACTCAGCGCAGACGGACCGCATCGGCTCCGCTCGCACCGTATCTGAACGACGACACATCCGAAGAAGACGGAACTGAACGAACTTACGAAGCGGAGCGGCAAGAAGGATCGGCCGGACACATGGCATTCATTTTTGGCAGAACCAGAGCGCGTAGAAGCGGTGATTGCAGGAATGGCACTCGAAGGGATAGAGGCCCAGCCAGCTGAGGATTCGCTCGTCACAATGCCGATGCGCCCGCTCTCCCCAGCGAAACCGGCAGATGGGGCAGCGAGCCGAAACGAGTGTCGGCAGCCAACTGAACATGAACACCTTCAACGGTCCCTCTTCTCCGCCGATTCATTCACTGAGGCGCGCAGCGAGTTGCTCGCTGCTTCGGCTCGCGATCTTCCAAGGCCGGCCGACGCATCTTATTCGATCGAGAGGGGCCAAGCGGAAAACTGGTCTCTCAGCTCACACCACTGTTTCATGCGGGAGCTGAGCGTGCGCCTCTCCGCTTTCGGAAGAAACAATCTGACAGTCCAACGCCTTGTCGCTGGATTCACGACGGTCGTTGCTCTGCGTCTCAGGTCGGGGCTCAGGTGGTTCCGCTCTTTGGTCCTGCATCGGAGGCAGACGGACGATGAACGCCGCCCCTCGGCCGACCTCGCTCTCCACGGTCACCGTCCCGCTCAGCTCGCTCACAATCCGGCGCGCGATCGACAGGCCGAGCCCTCGAGACTGGCCGGCCGGCTTCAGGGTGAAGAACGGCTCAAACAGGCGGGCCTGGTGTTCCGGCGCAACGCCGGGGCCATCGTCCTGGATTCGTACTTCAATCCAGTTCGCCTGGTCGCCCTGCCCTCCGATCTCCCCCGCGCTCTGTTCTTCTGCTCCCGGCGCGGCGGCGCGGGAACGCGGCGATTCGGCGAGAGCCGTCGTCACGGTCAACATGCCCTTCCCATGCGCCGATGCCATCGCCTGCTGTGCGTTGGTGATCAGGCTCAACAGGACCTGAACCACATCGTTGGCGTCGGCCAAGACGGGCGGAAGATGCTCCTGAAGATGCGTCTGTATCTGAATCTGATGGATGGCCAGATCATTGGCGGCCAGGTCGAGGGTCCGCTGGACCAGCCCATTCACCTGGCAGGCCTGCCGCTGCCCTCCGGATGAACGGGAGACGGCCAGGGTCCGCTGCACGATCTCAGCCGCCCGCTGGGCCGCCTCCTGGATCGAGGACAACTCGTCCGTCAAGCCCTCGAAGCGCCCCTGCTTCAGCTCTTCTACCGCAAGTTGGGCGTAGCCGGCGATCATGAAGAGCGGGTTGTTCAACTCGTGCGCAACGCCGTCAAGCAGCGTGCCGAGAGACGCCATCTTCTCCGACTGGCGCAGCATCTGTTCGGTACGCCTCCGCTCCGTTTGATCCCGCATGACGAGCAGCCACCCGACGACCGCCTCACCCTTCCGGACGGCGGTGCTGGTCACTTCAAGCCACAAAGCCCGGCCGTCTTTGAGAAAGATCTCGAATTCCATCAGCGGGGGCACCGGCCGACCGAGACCGATGGCCGCCAGGTTCGACCTGGCCAGCGGCTGGCAGGCGAAAGCCTCCATCAGGGAACTGCCGATCAGTTTTTCCATGGGCTGCCCCATGATCAGTTCCGTCCGGCAATTGGACCACTGGATAATGTGCCGATCATTGAGAAACAGAATGGCGTCGGTCGCATGGTCAATCGCCAGCCGGAACCGTTCTTCGCTCTCTTCGGCCTGCTCGGCCATCCGCAGTCGGCCGAGGAACTGGCCGATCTTGATGCCCACGTCGGCCATCATGTCCAACAGCTCGGCATCGAGCGGACGCACCTCGCGACTGAAGAATTCGATCACGCCCAAAACCTCGTCTCCGATCTTGATCGGAAAGGCGAACGCCGCATGCAGGCCGGCCTTCGCGGCAATCGGTGCCCGTGGGAAGTTGGGGTCCTTCACCACATCGGGCAGCCAGGCCGGTGTGCCGCTGGCCCAAACGCGGCCGGGCAAACCGACCCCTGACTGGAACTGGCTGGCGCAGGTCGCAGCGACAAAGTCCTGGGCCGGAACCGATTTGGCCAGCCAAACCGTCTCACACCGGAGTATCGGTTGATCCGGCTCCACGAGCCAGACGGCACCCATGTCCCAACCCGTTGTCTCGCAGACGGCCCTCAGAATCGGTGGAGCCGCATCCGCCAGGGTCTTGGATTGAACCAGCGCGCTGCTCACGGCCAATTGCGAGGCCTGTCGTTTCTCCGCCCGGCGGCGCGGCCGGTCGTCGCGCAAGGCGAGCACGATGCCGACCAACGCGCCTTGCCCGTCTCTGATCGGAGCCGCGCTCCCCTCGATGGAGAGTTCCTTGCCATCGCGTGTGATCAGCAGCAGGCGCTTGCCAAGCGAGACGACCCCGCCCTCTCGGATGACGTTGGCAACCGGGTTCTCGATCGCTCGTTTGGTCTCTTCGTTGACAATCTGAACGACCTTGGAGAGCGCGACCCCAATGGCGTCTTTCTGTTCCCAGCCGGTGAGGTGCTCCGCGAGCGGATTCATAAAGGTGATGGAACCGTTCCTGGCGGCAGCCACCACGCCGTCGCCGACACTGGTCAAGGTCGCCGTCAATTGCTCGGCCTGTTGCGTTGCCTGCACCGAGATTCGTTGGAGCCGTGCGCCGGTCCAAAGAAGCAGGGTCACCATCGGCAGCCACACGGCACTCCCGACGAGCGCCAGTTTCCACAGGAACTGCCGAATCGGCGTCAAGATGTCATCGTGGTTTATCCTCACGAGGACGCCCCAATTCAGCAAGCCTTTGGTCTTCGCGTAGCCAGTGATCACCGGGATACCGCGCCGCATATGGGTTTCCTCGACGTAACCGGACGGGCCCGATCCCACCAGCAGGGCCGACGGTAGCGCCCACTCCCTGAGGTTGACCCGTAGTTCTTCCCGTAACATCGAATCTGCGATCACTGTACCGTCGCCGGCCAGGAACTGATACTCGATGACGGCCGCTGTACCGTGTTGGGCCTGGAGGGCCATAACCGTGCCCGCAAACACGGCTTCCAGAACCGGCAAACTGACTTGCGTCATCACCGTGCCGAGCCATTCCCCGCCTTGTCCTCGGATCGGCGCGGCGAAGGTCACGGCCAGGGCTCTGGCGAGCCCGTCGGTGACGGCCACATCCTCAACCACGATCCCGCCCCTTTTGCGAACCAACGCGAACCATGAGGCTTGGCTCACATCCAACCCCACACTGCCGGGATCGGTCGCAGCGAGAATCCGACCGTTCGGATCGGTCACCCCCAACCAGCGATAGACCGGATAGGCGTCTTGGACAGATTTCAGATACGGAGTCATCGCGGCCGGGTTCCCTGCGTGAAGGACCGGCGATACCGTCAGCATATGAATGTCGCCGTACCGTTCAGCAAGAAGCAGGTCTAGTTTGCCGGCAATCTCGACGGCGGCCAAGGCCATGTTCTCTCCCGCGCTCGCGACCAGCCGCTGTTCGATGAACCGCAGTGCAATCGCACCCACCGCACAAGCAAGGAGGGTGACCCCAGCCGTCAGGGCCAGCAGCCGCCAAGACATCCGGCGGCCGGACTGCGCGGCTCGGTCACGGTGCTTCCAGAAAGGCATCATCACCCCTGTGAGCAGTGGCACGCTCTTCATGTCTTTGCACGCCATGTCATGTTCCTATCGGAGGCGGCCTGTTCGTCTTTCTGCATAGGGAAAGCCTACGCTATCATCGACCGTCATGCTCGTTGTGGGTTCGCTCCGCTGACCTGTGGCTCTGAGTTGGCGACAAGCAGCCCCACTTGCACGACTAATTCCAGGCGATCCAGATTCACCGGCTTCCCAATGACGTCCACCGATCCGAGGTCAAGCGTCTGCTGCAACAGCTTCTCATCCTGGCTGGCCGTCAGAGCCACCGCCCCGCCCACATAGTGCCTAGCCCGCAGCTCGCGCAACACATCGAGACCGTTCATGCCGGGCATATACATGTCCAGGATGACCAGGTCGGGCTGCTGTTGCGCCACCATCGCGAGGGCCTCCGCACCGTTTTGCGCCACGCGGACCCGATAGCCCCGCAAGGTGAGAAATTTCATCAGCAGGTTACGGATCATCGCTTCATCATCCACCACCAGAATGGTCGCCCCCTCCCGGCTCTCCACCGATGCCACTCGATTAGGAATCCCGGCAGGCAGGGCCATGGCGGCAGGACTCGACCTCTGAAGTGATCGCTCCATGGCTCCAAGCACCACGTCGAATGACAGCCCTTTCTTCAGAAAGTCGCTCACCCCCAACTCCCTGGCCTGGTTTTCCATCTTCACGTTTCCTCCAGCCGTCAACACCATGACGGCAGCCATCGGGCTCATCGCTCGGATCTGCTTCAGCACGTCGATCCCGTCCATCCCGGGCATGCGGAGGTCCAGCAGCGTGATGCTGGGTTGGTGCTGCTGAAACAGCGTCAGGGCTTCATGGCCATCGGTGGCCGTCAGCACCTCGTGCCCGTGGGAACTGAGCACTGCGCGCAGCAGATCGCAAATCATCTGCTCATCGTCCACCACCAATATCTTCCCCATCCTGCACCTCCAAATTAGTCCTGCGCTGCGATCCGTGATCGGCCGCGACCCTTTGGGCCAATTACCGGCTGTTCATCGGTTTCCCTCCATCACCGGCAGCCGCACGGTGAAGGTGGCATCCGGCTGCCCACTGACGCTCCAGATGCCGTGTCCACTCGTTCGAGCAGGACTCCAGGGTTCGCCCGGTCTGCTGAACTGATGGAAGCTTCCTGACAAAGCCGCATCAACAAAACAGCGATCCCCGACGTTCGCTCGCGAAACGACACGCATCACGGTCCGGCTCCCTGTTTCGATGAAGCCAACGCCTCGCGCACCTTCGCTGTCAGTGCATGGGGCGTAAAGGGCTTCTGCAGAAAGACGCCCCCCTGGGCCCACACCTGTTGATGGAAAGTACTGCTATCTGTATAACCTGACATGAACAGTACCTTCATTTCGGGACGCGTCGGCATTAGACGTTTGCTCAACTGGCCTCCGTTCATGTCCGGCATGATCACATCGGTGAGCAAGAGGTGGATCGACCCGACGTACTCGCGGCTCACCTGTAGTGCCTCATCGCCGTGGCATGCCTCCAAGACCGTATAGCCGTTTGAGCAGAGGATGTCTCCGACGAGCGAGCGCACCAAATCCTCGTCCTCGACCAGCAGGATGGTTTCATTGCCCCCCTGAATCTTGTGAGGCTGGTTTCCGGAATACACGTCATCAGCCACGCTATCTTCACGCGGCAAGAAGATGGTGAGCATCGTGCCTCGACCGGGTTGGCTGTGGATCTCGATATGCCCTCCGCTCTGATCGATGATCCCATGGACGATGGAGAGGCCAAACCCAGTGCCCTTGCCCCTTGGCTTGGTGGTGAAGAAGGGCTCAAAGATGCGAGACTGCGTGGCTTCGTCCATCCCAACCCCGTTGTCGCTGACCACCAGCAGCACGTACGGACCGGGATGGAGGTGGGAGTGTCGATGCCCGCCAGCCTCGCCCAGTACGAGGTTGGTCGTTTCAATAGTGAGTCGCCCTCCCTTCGGCATGGCATCACGGGCATTGACCGCCAGGTTCAGAATGACTTGCTCGATTTGCCCGATGTCGGCCTTCACACAGCCGAGATCCGTTTCCAGCCGGGTCACGAGTTCGATCGGCCCGAGCAAGCGCCGCAGGATCGCCTCGATCCCGGCAATGACGACGTTGAGATCCACTCTTCTCGGCTGGATGACCTGCTTGCGGCTGAAGGCCAGGAGCTGGTGCGTCAACGCGGCAGCCCGCTCGCTGGCCTGACGGATTTCCTGGATGCTCTCGAACTGGGGATCGCCCTGCGGAAGCGTGAACAACAACATCTCGCTATTGCCGGTGATGACCGTCAGCAGGTTGTTGAAGTCATGGGCGATGCCGCCGGCCAGTTGCCCCATCGCCTCCATTTTCTGCGCGTGGCGCAACTGCTCTTCCATCTGCTTGCGATCCGTGATGTCCTCTGCAACGCCGATAATCCGACAGACTGCCCCCGACTCATCCCGGACTGGAAAGGCCCGGTCCAGGATCCAGCGAACCGATCCGTCTGGCCGCACAATCCGGTACTCCTCGTGATACGCTCCGCTGACCTGCTTGCTCAGAGCCGCCTCCATGACCCGCTCTCGATCATCGGGATGGATCGCCTCGGCCCAGGCCCGTGGCGAGGCGTACAAGCTCTCGCACGTCATCCCCCAGATCTTCTCGTAGGCCGGGCTGACATAGAGCATCCGGTTCTTATCCAAAGTGGTCAGCCAAAAGACCTGCTGGATGGTTTCAGCGAACTGACGGAGTCGCTCCTCCGATTCGCGCAGGGAGGCCTCCGACTGTTTGCGCTCCGTGATGTCCTCGATGGTGAGGACGAACTCAGCAGCAGCAGCAGCAGCAGCAGGTTTCATGCCGGTTACGCAAAGACGCAGGACCCGCCGCTCGCCGGTTGGGTGCACCCACTCCACTTCCCGCGTCACCGGCTTGCCATGCGTGTGTGCGGTCCGAAGCATCTCGCCTGTCTCATCAAGCTGGTCCTCACCGTGGATCACCGAGGCAATGGTCCGGCCGACGGTATCCGCCTCGTTCCGTTGGATGAGTGCGTAGAAGCAGGGATTGGCAAATTGGATGATCCCCTGCAGATCCAGGCGGACTACCGACACCGGCAGCGCGATCATCGTCGTCCGATAGAGCAGTTCGGCCGTCCGGATCTGACTCAGGAACAACCCTTTCTCGATGGCCACGCCGGCCTCGGCTGCCAGGGTCGCAATCACCTGCTCATCAATCTCCGAGAACTCGTCGGCTCCGCGCTTCTCGGTCAAGTAGATCCGCCCGAATAGACGTCCGTGGGAGCGGATCGAGACGCCCAGGAACGAATGCATCGGTGGATGGTGCGGAGGGAAGCCGCTGAAGGTAGGATGACGGGTGAGGTCTTTCAACCGGAGCACATCCCCCTCCTGAGCCAGGAATCCGAGCAGGCCACGCCCTGTGGGCAACCTTCCGATCCGGCTCTTCGTCGTCTCATCCATCCCCGTCGTGATGAACTGGACAAGTTCCTTACCGCTCTCATCGAACTGCCCTACCGCCCCGTATCTGGCTCCGGTGAGCTGCACGGCGGTTTCGATGACCAGTTGGAAAAACTCCGGGAGCGCAAATTCAGTTCTCTGCACGCCCTCCACATTCTCCAGCGCGCGCCCCACGCGGTTGAGCCCCTTGAGCCGATCGAGCTGCGCGTTCGTCTGTTCGGATTCCATGCGCACCTGCTTGGCCGTCCACAGCAGGAGGCCCGTCATCGGCCCCAGGACGATTAGCCCCGCCAACGTGACGTACCACGTCACATCCGCAACAGGAGCCAGAATCTGGGCTCGGTTAGCCCTGACCAGCACCCCCCAATCCAGTCCCCTGAAGGTCCCGATCCCCATGGTCCTGGCATAGCCCGTGACAACCGGCACATGGAGCCGGATGTGCTCCTCTTCCACGAAGCCAGACTGGCCTGACTCGCTCAGTTGCGCGGAGAGGAGGCCGAGCTTCAAGAGGTTGACCAAGCCCTTATGCCGGAGGTCCGAATCAACGAACGCCAAGCCTTCGTGCGTCAAGAACTGATATTCGATCGAGCCCTGGATTCCCTGCCTGCGCTGGAATGATTGGAGTGTGCGGGTCAAAATCTCTTCCAGCCTGGTCAGGGTAACTCGCGTCGTCACAACGCCAACGAATTGCCCCTGCTGGCTCACGATGGGGGCCGTGAACGCGACCACGTCCATGCCCCCCCCTGCCTCATCCAACGGTTCGACATCGCCGAGGACGATGATCAGGCCATCCCGTGCCGCTTGAAACCAACCGGCATGGCTCCGGTCGCTGCCGACGCTCGACGGTTCGGTTGACGCAACGATCCGTCCCTGCCGATCCGTGACCGCCAGCCACACGTAGGCGGTGGACGCCTGTTGCACAACCATGAGGTACTTGGCCATCGCTTCGGGATCGTTTCTCCTGAACGCCAGCGCCTGAGCCAGCATCTGCACATCGCCATACCGCTCGAACAGAAACCAGTCCAACTTCTCGGCGATGTCCTCAGCCATCGACGCGAGGTTTTCCCCTGCGCTGGCCACCAGGCGCTTCTGGATGAAGGCCAGGGACAGGCCCCCGACGAACAAGGCCAGCCCCGTCACCGCGATGATCAGCCACGGCAACCAGCGGTAGACACGCTTAATGTCTTTGGCCATAACCCTCGGCTCTTGTCTGGCTCGCGGACGGGACCGGCGTACGGTCACGCTTGAGTCCGTTGCGATGCCAGTTCCGGACATGCGAAGCCTGTCTCGCTGGGTTCGGCAGCGGGAGCTGTTCCGGCCTAATCCGTCGGTCGGCTGCCAGGACCGCCGACTGAACGACCCCATACAGTTCCCGAAGATTCCCAGGCCACGAGTAGGCTTCCAGTGCCGCGCGGGCCGCGGGACTGAAACCCTCAACCTGCTTCCCAAGCTCGCCGTTGGCCATAGCCAGAAAATGGTAACTGAGCAGGCTGATGTCGCCTCGTCGCTCACGCAGCGGTGGAATCCTCAGAGGGATTCCGCCGCTCAGGCAGTTCATGAGATCCTTGTGGCGTTCTCCTGCCGTCGTCCGACTCAAGCAGCCGGTGGTGGCCGCCATGATGCGGACATACACGGAGAACGGCTTGATTCCTCCCAGCCGCTCCATGGATTTGGTTTTTAGGACCCGCAACAGCCGTCCCTGAACCCAGTTCGGCATCAGCTCAATGCGCTCCAACAACAGCGACCCTCCCCACGCCAATTCCAGCTTCCCCGGCAGGCTCTGCGCCAGGCCCGAACAGAACCCGGCCTCGCACCCAAACAGCTCGACCGCCAGCATCATGTCGGACAATGCCGAGCAATCGACGGCGATAAAGGAACCCGTACGGTAGGGGCTGAGACCGTGGATGATCTGCGCCACGAGCCGCTTTCCCGTGCCTTCTTCCCCCTCCAGCAACAACGGCACATCGTACGGGGCATAGGAGTGCATGAGACGACGTAGTGCCCGCATCGGAGCACTCTTCCCGATCAGATCCAGATCGCGCGGCTGATGGGACATGCCCCACCAGAGCTTCGGAGCCATCGAATCACTATTCACCAGCTTCATACCTATCACCATTTCCCCATTCCCGCCCTCATGGACTGATGAGACGAATACCGACATAATGAGCAGGACTCATAATGAGCAGGACTCATACCAGGATTTAGACTGTCAGGTGCTCTAGCAGATCCACAGTGGCTAGCTTGCATAACAAATTGAATAATTTTAACTATTCTACTTCGCTCAACTGGGATTCATGCAGAGGATGGAAGTGGAAAGGCAACAGTGACGGGCTATGGTTAAAGTCACCATAGTAACCGCCACCATAGAACAGAGGAATCTTATGAAGACTTTTTAGAAGGCGGGATAGCGTATGCGCGAATTTTCACGAACAGGGTCTTGTAATCCACGCCGAAGCGGCGCGCCGCCTCGGCCTTGTTTCCGCCGGTCTCTTCGAGCACCTTGACGATGGCGGTCCGTTCGGCTTCATCGGCAGCCTGACGTCGGATCTGGCTGAGGTTGAGGCCCTCCCTCCGTTCCGACAGGCCCTCCGCCCGGATGCCCGGCTTCCGGATCTGATCAGAGAGGTGTTCAGGCCTCACGATCTGATCGGCCAGGATCACCGCCGACTTCATACAATTCTCCAGTTCCCGTACGTTGCCCGGCCAGGCATAGCCCTCCAGTAATGTCATGGCTTCAGAACTGATGCCTCGTATGGGCTTGCGATAGACGCGGGACGCAGCCATCAACGTATAGTGAGCAAGGAGCGGAATGTCGCACGGCCGATCTCGCAGAGGCGGCACCATGAGCGTCACCGTGTTGAGCCGGTAGTACAAATCGCGCCGGAAGCGATCCTGGGCGATCATGCGCTCGATGTCGGCGTTCGTCGCGGAGATGATCCGCACATCCACCGGAACCGGCTTGCGCCCTCCCAGGCGATCCACGGCCCTGGACTGGAGCACCCGGAGCAGTTTCGGCTGGATGACCGGAGGAATATTGCCGATCTCGTCGAGCAACAGCGTGCCGCCCTGCGCCTGCTCGATCTTGCCGGGTTTGGCTTGGTCGGCACCGGAAAACGCGCCCCGCTCGTATCCGAAGACCTCCGCCTCCACCAGCGTGTCCGGAAGCGCGCCGCAATCCACGGCCACGTAGGGTCCTTTGCATCGAGGGCTCAGGGTATGAATCGCTCGGGCCACCAACTCCTTGCCGGTCCCGCTCTCGCCCAGGATCAACACCGGCACGTCGAAGGGCGCCACCTGCTTGATCCGTTCGACCAAAGCCAGCATCTTAGGGCTCGTGCCGACCAGCTCTCGCAGCGGAGCCGGTCGAGCGGCTCCGCCGGAGAGATCTGTGACTTCCTGAGCCAATTGGTTCAGCCGCAAGCAGTTCCGGATCATGACCCCGAGGCGGGACAACGGAATCGGCTTGATCAGGAAGTCGTGCGCCCCCTGCAGCACAGCCTTTTCGGCATCCTCCCTGGTGCCATACCCGGACATCATGATCACGCGGTGGTCGCCCAGTTCCGGATGGAGTTGTTTCGTCAAGAGATCCAAGCCGTTGGCATCGGGCAGCCGTACATCGAGCAGGACAATTGCCGGATGCTCTCGCCTGACGGCAGCGATCGCTTCCTTGCCCGATTGCGCCACCAGCGGCTCATAGCCCTGCTTGGCGAGAAACTGCCGCAACATCCCCACGATGCTCGGATCGTCGTCAACGATCAGAATGCGTTCTTTTGCCATCGCCTCCCTATCAGACCGTTTCGATGAAAATTCGTGACAGAAAGTTCTCAGCCATCAGCTCTCCGATTCCTGTCGATCGCTCGGTCCTACCGGCAGCCGAATCATGAACGTGGCCCCCCGCCCCAGGTCGCTCTGGCAGGTGAGAGTCCCGCCGTGCTCCGTCACGATTCTGTGAGACATGGACAGTCCGAGCCCCGTCCCCTCTCCGACCGGCTTGGTCGTAAAGAACGGTTCAAAGACTCGGCTCAGATGCTCCGGGGCGATACCGAGGCCGTCGTCCTGGACGCGGATTTCGACCCAGGCTCTGCTTGAAGCCGGCGGGAGCACCGGGTGACGCGGCGACACGGCGAGAGACGTCGTCACCGACAAGGTGCCGCGCCCCTGGGCGGTCATCGCCTGGCGCGCATTCGTGAACAGATTGAGCAGCACCTGGAGCAGTTCCTGAGGGTCCACCTCAACAAGCGGAAGGTCGGAGGCCAGGTTTCGACTGATGCTGATTCCGTGGATCAGGCAGTCGTTGGCCACCAACTCCAACCCCTGTTCCACCACCACGTTGACCGCACAGGGCTCCCGATGCCTGCTCTGCGAGCGGGTCACGGCGAGGAACCGCCGCACCATCGCCGTGGCCCGCGCCACCGCCTCTCTCATGGCCGCAAAATCTTCTGCCAACCCTTCATACTCCTCGTCGCGGACCTTCTCGCTCGCCAAATCGAGATATCCGCTCAGCGCAAACAGCGGATTATTGATCTCATGCGAGACGCCGGCAATCAGCGTGCCTAGCGCCGCCATCTTCTCAGCCTGGCGGAGCTGTTGCTCCAATTTCTGCTCATGCCGTTGGCGCCGATAGCGATCACAGAGGAGGCGGGCTGCCTCGATAAGGGTGTCGACCTGTTCGCACTCAGCCCCCGTATAGCCCCCAGGCCGGTTGGCGAGTCCGATCAGGCCGATCACCTCGGCCTCTCGCAGGATCGGCACCCCCAGGAACTGTCGCAGCGGAGGATGCCCGGGCGGAAGCCCTCCGGCTCGCGGATCGGCGGCCGGCTCGTTCGAGAGCACCACCTGCTTCCCCGTGATCGCCCGGCCGAAGAGATTGTTGAAGTTCGTAAACTCCAGATAGCCTTTCTCCTGATAGGTCCGGATGGCCTGCTCGTAAAACTCGCGGTGCTCCACTTGATCCCAGGCGAACCCTGTATGCGCCAGGATGCGCAGGACCGGCCCTTCCACCACGACCCCGATGAATCCGTACTCGCTCTCAGTCTGTTGGAGTGTGACCCGCAGGAGCGATTCGCCGGCCTCCTTCCAATTTTCGAACTGCACGAGGCGCATGAGCGAGTCATTGATGGCACCCAACTGCTCCGTCCTCTGACGGAGGTCCTTCTCCATCCGCTTGCGCTCGGTGATGTCCTCCATGAAACAGTAATGTCCTGTAAATCTCCCCGTGTCGTCATACGCTTTGACCATCACCACACGCTTGTAGAAGACCGAGCCATCCTTCCGCATGGTCCGGGCTTCGACCTCCCCTCTACCCCTGTCAAGCATTTGTTGGTAGGCCGCTCTCACGACCGCATGATCGTCATGGTGGACGGTCTGCTGCCAGCCTCTCCCGATCAACTCCTCGGGCGGATACCCGAGCATGTTGGCATACATCGCATTGACTGCGAGATAACACCCCTGGGTGTCCAGGCGGGAGATGCCTTCCACCGCATGTTCCAGCGCAATGTTGGCACGGTGCAGATCCTCTTCTGCCCGCTTACGCCCCACAAACTGGCCGATCTGTCCGCCCAGCGCAGTGAGTATGTTCAGGAGGTCCTCACCCGGCTCACGAACCTGGGGGCTGAGGAAGACCATCACCCCCTCCACCTCGCTCCCAACCCGAAGCGCAAAGGCAAACACCCCACGCAGCCCGCTGCGGACCGCGAGCGGGGCCACCGGACAGTCTGAAGCCCGTCCGACATCGGCGACCCAGGCCGGTTGGCCCGTGGCCCAGACCTGTCCCGGCAAGCCGACGCCGGGCGCGAGCGTCAATGGCCGAAGCTCCACCGCAAACTCCGTGGCCAGGCCTGGATGCCGCTCCCACACGGCGGCGCAACGCAGTACCCCGGCCGGATGGTCCACGCTCCAGAGCACCCCCACTTCCCAGCCAGTATGCTCGCCGATAATCCGTAACAGCTCCCGTGTGGCCTGGACCAGCGTGGAACTCTCGGCCAGGATTCGTGTGACGGCATACTGGATCACCAGACCGGATTCTGTCTGCTTACGTTCGGTGATATCGGTGACGATGCCGCCGACGGCATACGGATGCCCGGCCTCATCGAACAGGGGAAACTTGCAGACCAAGTTGGTGTGTGGGCCGTCGTTGCATTGCATGACCTCTTCGAAGGTCATCGATGTCATGGCCTGAAGCACCTTGCGGTCATTGGCGAGGAAAGCGGCGGCCTGTTCGGGTGGGAAAATGTCCGCGTCCGTCCTGCCGAGAACCGAGCCCGAATCGGTGCGGAGGAACTTGTCAAATTGCCGGTTAACGAAGAGATAGCGCCCCCCCAGGTCTTTGACAAACATGATTGCCGAGCTGTGGTCTAGAAGAGACTGAAGCTGTGCCGCGCTCTCGCGCAACGCCTCCTCAGCCTGGCCTTCTTTGCCCACTTCGTCCGGCTGACTCCAGGACACGGGCCACCTCTCCGTGATAGAAGTCGGTGGAAAGCTGTCGCCTCTCGATTGCTACTGGCTTGCCGCTGGAAACCGCCAGAAGCTATTCCAAAACTCACGATCATGCGTCGACACAGTCGGCACGAACGGCCCACCGCCAATATGTTCAAGGGGCCTTCGTTCACCCTGAGCATGGCGAAGAGTGCCGACGGATGTTGAACCAACTGCTCGGCAATTCAGCGAGGGAGCCCATCAAAAGCAATTATCCGGCCCCATGTAATCGAAAGAGCCGGTGCATGCAAGCGAGGGACATATTGGAGACCCTAAAACCTCTCCGTCTGCATTTGATCGAAGAGGCCGGTTCAAGCGGAGCTTGGTATGGTGGAGGGCAGGGGATTTGAACCCCCGACCCCGACGTTGCGAACGTCGTGCTCTCCCAACTGAGCTAGCCCCCCACCCGATGATGGGCATTATACACGAGTAGATTTGATCCCTGCCAGCGGAAGTTGCGGCGACTAAGCAGGACTGACCAGCGCTGCCGTTCCCTGGGCTGAGGCCCCCGCGACCAGTACCCTCCGGCCGTCCACTTTCAGCTTCCCTTCCGCATAGAGTTGGATGGCCTTCGGATAGAGCTTATGCTCCTGCACCAGGATGCGAGCCGCCAGAGTCTCCGGCGTATCCCCATCGAGGATCGGCACGGCGGCCTGAATGATGATCGGGCCCTCGTCCACCCCCTCCGTAACGAAATGCACGGTGCAGCCGGCGATCTTCACCCCCCAGTCCAGCGCCTTCTTCTGCACTTCCAGACCTGGGAACGACGGGAGCAGCGACGGGTGGATGTTCATCATCCGGTTCGCGTAGGCGTTGATCAGAACCGACGTGACGATCTTCATGTAGCCGGCCAGGATGACCAGCTCGACCTTGTGTTTCCCCAGCACCTCCAGAATGGCCCGGTCATAGGCTTCGCGCGCGTCCGGACGGTCTTTGAACGGCTTCGGGTCCAGGAAATGGGTTTCAATCCGGTGCTTGCGGGCCCGTTCCAAGGCGACCGCATCCTGCTTGTTGGACAGGACGAGCGCGATCTCGGCCTGGAGTGTCCCGGCTTCGATCGCGTCGATGATGGCCTGGAGGTTGGAGCCCCGCCCGGACGCGAGGACGCCGAGCCGCAGTTTAGACATAGGCGACGCTCTTCTCCCCTGCCGGTCCCGCCACGATCTCGCCGATTCGGTAGCCCCGGTCTCCCAGCTCAATCGCCCGGCGGATCACGGCCTCAGCCTGGTCGGGCGACACGACCAGGACCAGCCCGATGCCCATGTTGAAGACCCGGTACATTTCTTCCTGCTCCACCTTGCCCATCGTGCCCAGCATGGCACACAAGGGCGGCACGGGCCAGGCGCCGCGTTTCAACTGCGCCACACAGCCATCGGGCAACACACGAGGGAGGTTTTCAGTGAGCCCTCCGCCGGTAATATGAGCGATGCCTTTGATGTGAAACTCGGCGGCCAGGGTCAGGATCTGCTTGGCATAGATCCTGGTCGGCGTCAGCAAGGCTTCTCCCAATGTCCGGTCCAAATCGGCCGGCTTGCTCGTGAGGGACAGCTTGCCTTCTTCCAGCAACACGCGCCGCGCCAGCGAATAGCCGTTGCTGTGCAAGCCGGTCGAGGCCAGCCCGATCACGGCATCGCCCGGTTTGATGGCACGCCCGTCGATGATCTTGGGCCGGTCCACCACGCCGACGGCAAAGCCGGCCAGGTCATACTCCCCTTCCGGATAGAAGGAGGGCATCTCGGCCGTCTCCCCGCCGATCAAGGCGCAGCCGGCCTGCCGGCACCCCTCGGCCACCCCCTTCACGACCGCTTCGGCCTTGGCGACGGCCAGTTTGCCCGTCGCAAAGTAATCCAGAAAGAAGAGGGGCTCGGCGCCGCTGACCGCCACGTCGTTCACACACATGGCGACCAGGTCGATCCCCACCGTGTCGTGCTTGTCCATGAGGAAGGCGATCTTGAGCTTGGTCCCGACCCCGTCCGTGCCGGACACCAGCACCGGTTCTTTGTATTTCTCGGCCTGGAAACGGAACAGGCCGCCGAACCCGCCCAGGTCCGTCATCACTTCCGGCCGGAACGTCGTACGGACCAGCGGTATGATCCGGCGGACGAGTTCGTCCCCGGCTTCGATATCCACGCCCGCCTGTCGATAGGTCGTCATTGGTTGCTGCTCGTAAGAGAAATGGAGTGCGGCATCTTACCGAAGCCCTGCTCAAAGATCAACGTACACAGGATGCTCAAAAAGGCCACCCAACGAGGCCGCAGGGAAGCTCGGCCCCCGAGGCGTACGCGGGGAGGGTACGTTGAGGGGGACGAGCGACTGAGAACAAAGTTGGGGGCCTTTTTCAGCATCCTAACGGAGCAGTTCGACGAGGGTTTCAATGTGGGCCGTCTGCGGAAACATATCGAAGGCCTGCAGCCGCGCCACCTTGTATCCGCCGCCGGCCAGGCGCCCCAGATCGCGCGCCAGCGTCGCCGGATCGCAGGACAGGTAGAGCAGCCGCCCCGTCCCGACTCGCAGCAACTCCTGGACACAGTCCGAACTCAAGCCGGTGCGGGGCGGGTCCATGAGGATGAGGTCATACTCGCCCGGTTGCACCTCCGTCAGCATCGCCTCGGCCGTAAGCGGCCGGAACCGGCAGCGGCCGATGTGGTTCACCTTCGCGGCGTGGCGGCAATCGGCCAGCGCGGCCTCGTTCGCCTCCACTTCGGTGACCAGCGCGCCGGCGCGGGCCAGGGGCAGCCCCAGCATACCAATACCGGCATACAATTCCAGCACCCGCACCCCCTCCAACGAGCCCACCCAGCTGGCTATCGTCTTGGACAACACCTCCGCTAGGCGCCAGTTGGTCTGCATGAACGACCGGTCACTGATTCTGAAGGTCACCTCGTCCAATCGGTCTTCGATCCAGTCCTGACCCTGCACCCAGCGTTTGCCGTTCTGGGCCACGAGCACCTGTCCCACGAGCTTCGGCAGGTCCTGAAACAGTTCGAAGACGGTCTGCGCTTCATCCGGTTTGGCCGGTCCCGTGTGATGGATCAACAGCAGCGACCCGGATGAGAGCGCGTAGCGGATCTCCACCGATTCCAGATGCAGCGACAGGCGCTTTCCCTTGGCCAGCCGATCTTCGACCAGGGCCGCGGCCTTGCGCATCGGTTCGGAGGCCAACAGACATCCGGCAGCGGGCACCGGCTCGTGCGATCCCTCCCGATGAAACCCCAACGCCAGGCGATTCCCTTGCCCCTGCTCTTTCTCTTGCCCTGGCCTCTTCTCCTGGGCCTTCTTCTGGTCCTTCACCGGGCGAAAGACCATGAACCGGACCGTGCTGCGATAGCCATAGGGGTCGGGAGAGGGAATCACCGGAGGCAGGCCGTCCACCATGACCTTGCCCACGCGGGCCAACGTCTCTTGCAGGATCGCCCGCTTCTGAACGAGTTGCGCCTCATAGCCAAGGTGCTGCAACTGGCAGCCCCCGCACTGCTCGTAGACAGGGCAAGGCGCCGCCACCCGATCCGGCGAGGCCACCAACACCTTTCCGACCGTCGCCTCCTGAACGCCCTTGTGCTTGGCCCCCTCCACCAGCGACACAGTCTCGCCCGGGATCGCCCCGCGCACGAGCACGACCTTCCCGTCCTGACGCACGAGACCACGCCCCCCCTGGACGAGCTTTTCAATGGTCACGGTCCGAATTGTCTCAGCCATGATGCATAATCCTTAAAAAAAACGGTTGTTCGTTGCATGATGCCGGAAATGACGAACACATCCGGCACCGGCAAGAGAAGAGGGGCAGAACCTCTTGCAGGCAATCAGCCTAGTGCTCGGGCCGCAGCTCGATGTTCAGCAGTTTGATCTTCCGATGCAGGTGGCTGCGTTCGATCTTGAGCTCGTCGGCCGTGCGGGAAACGTTCCAACTGTGCTCGCGGAGTTTGCGGGCGATATAGTCCCGCTCGAAGGCATTGCGGGCGTCCTTGAGCGAGTCGTAGGACTGGCCGGCCAACGCCACGGATCCGGCCGTCGCTCCGGCTGCCGCAGGCTTGGCTTGCAGAAACCCTTCGATGTCAGAGGCCTCGATCACCGGCCCCGGCACCATGATCAACAGCCGCTCGATCAGGTTGCGCAGCTCGCGGATGTTCCCCGGCCACTCATAGGCCTGCAGCACTCCCAGCGCCCCCGCCTCCACGTCCTTGAGCTTCAACCCCTGCTCCTCCGCCGCCATGTGCAGAAAATGTTGAACCAGCAGCGGAATGTCCTCCCGCCGCTCGCGCAGCGGGGGCACCTCGATCGGCAGCACGTTCAGCCGGTAGAACAAGTCTTCGCGAAAGTTGCCCTTCTCGATCTCCTTGGCCAGGTTCTTGTTCGACGCCGCAATCACCCGCACGTCCACCTTGATCAGCTTGTTGCCGCCGACGCGCGTGAACTGCTGCTCCTGCAGCACCCGCAGCACCTTGGCCTGGGTGCTCAGGCTCATGTCCCCGATCTCGTCCAGGAACAACGTGCCCCCGTCCGCCTGTTCGAACTGCCCCCGCTTCTGCGTCGTAGCCCCGGTGAACGAACCCCGCTCGTGCCCCAGCAACTCGCTTTCGATCAGGGTCTCCGGGATCGCCGCGCAGTTGACCGCCACGAAGGGCTTGTCCCGTCGCGGGCTGGCCATATGAATCGCCCGGGCCACCAGCTCCTTGCCGGTGCCGTTCTCCCCGGCGAGCAGGACCCGGCCGGTGGTGGGGCCGGCGGTCTCAATCAATTGCCGCAGCTTTTGCATGGCCGGAGACGTCCCCACCAATTCGAACCGCCGCGCGACCGTCGTCCGCAGCTTGAGATTTTCCTCTTCCAGGCGGTGCTGATCCAACGCGTGCCGGACCCGCAGCATGATGTTGTCCAGCGAGAGGGGCTTCTCGATGTAATCGTAGGCCCCCAGCTTGATGGCTTTCACCGCCGTCTCGATAGATCCGTGGCCCGACATCATCATGACCTGGAATTTCGGGGCCTGTTCCCGGATCTTTTTCAAGGTCTCCAGCCCGTCCATCTCGGGCATCCAAATGTCCAGCAACACAAGGTCGGGCGGCTCGCCGGCGATCATCTTGAGCGCCTCGGCGCCGCTCTTGGCGACCGACACTTGATAGCCTTCATCCTCGAGAATCCGGCTGACGCTGCTGAGGATGCCCGGCTCGTCGTCCACGATCAGAATCGATTCAGCCATGAACCCCTCGTGAAAAGTGAACTGTGAACTGTGAACGGTATAGGACTTCGTCTGTCCTTGTTCGACTTCTCACTTTTAACCTTTTACCTTTCACGCACTTTTACACCGGCAATTCGATCGTAAACACGGCGCCCTTCGGCTGGTTGTTGGCCACGCGGATCTGCCCATCGTGGTCCGTGATGATGCGGTGTACGATCGCCAATCCCAATCCGGTTCCCGTCCGCTTTCGGGAGAAGTACGGCACGAAGAGCTTCTCCTGATCCTCCGGGTTGATGCCCACCCCTTCGTCCGCCACGCTCACCACCGCCCGGTGCCGCTTGGCCTCGTAGCGGGTCGTAATCCACAGCCGCCCCTTGTGGTTCACCGCCTGCACGGCATTGTCCAGGAGATTCACGAACACCCGTTTCATCTGCTCCCGGTCCAGGTTCATCGGCGGCAGCGTGTCGTCCAGCTCCACCACCCACTCGATCTCCCGATGCGCGCCGCGGTAGAGGGCCACCACGTCCCGGATGATGTCGTGCAGCGACTCTTTGGCCATGCGGGGCGCCGGCATCCGCGCGAATTTCGAAAACTCGTCCACCATCTGCTTGAGGCTGTTCACCTCGTTCACGATCACTTCCGTGGACTCGTCGAAGATCGCCTCGAAGTCCGGCGACTTCTCGAAAAACTTCTTGCGCAACCGCTGGGCCGAGAGCTGAATGGGCGTCAGCGGGTTCTTGATCTCGTGCGCGATCCGCTGCGCCACCTCCTGCCAGGCGGCGGTCTTCTGCGCCTTGATGAGCTCGGTCAAATCTTCGAACACGAACACGAATCCCAGGTCTTTCCCCGCCTCGTCGCGCATCCGGGAGCAGTTCAGGCCGATGGTGAGGAACTTGCCTTGGACGTCCAGCGGCCCTTCCTGCGAGAGGCTGTCCCGGCGCTCCGCCAGCATGCGGTCGTAGGCGCTTTGAAACAGCTCCACGCCCAGCTCCTTGAACGCCTCGTTGACCGGCCGCCCGCGCATCTGGTTGCCCAACACGCCGAGGATCCGCTCCGCCGAGGGATTAAACGTCGTGATCGCGCCGTTCTTGTCGATGGACAGCACTCCGGATGCGATGGTGTCCACCACGGCCTGGGTATAGGCGCGCCGGCGGTCCACCTCGACATTGGACTGTCGCAGCGACACGTTCGCCTCCTCCAGTTTCGACTTACTCCCCTTCAGATCGGCCGTCATCCGGTTGAAGGACTCCACGAGCGTGCCGATCTCGTCGGTCGCCTTGACGTCCAGCCTGACATTGAGGTTGCCGTGAGCCACCGCCTCGGTGGCCTCGGCCAGCCGCTGGATCGGCACCGTGATGCCGCGCGCCACGTAGAAACCGAACCAGGTGGCGCCGAACAGGATCATGACCGTCACCACGGCCACGAACAGGTAGGCCCCGACTTTGATCGGGTTCCGCAGCGCCTTGATCTGCCGGTATTCCGTGTACTGGCGCGAGATGCCCTCCATTTTGGCCAGCAGGGACTCCGGCACGTAGGCGTCCACGACCACGACGCCGTCCACCTCGCCCTCGCGGGCATTGGAGGCGATCGGAACCGCCGCGCGGATCAGCCGGCCGGTTTGCGCCTCCTGCACCGACGTCAACTCCCCCTTCTCCTTCAATACCTGCAGCACCAGTTGCCCGATCGGCAGATCCAACACGGAGGCGGGCACAGCCCGATCCGTCGTCTTGGTCAGCGGCTCCATCTTCGCCGAATAGACCTCCACGCCGGCCAGATTGTGTTCGGCCCGCTTCCGATCCATCGTGGCGATCAACAATTCCCGCTGCTCGGGAATCAGCATGTCCTCGCGAAAAATTTCGCGGCTGATGGCGCGGGCGCTGTTCACCGCCAAAACCGTATGGCCCTCGTGATGCATCCGCGCCACGTCGTACGAGTCCGCCAGCACCTGTTCGATCTGCTCGTTGAACCACACATCCACCGCCTTGTTGACCAGCCCGCTGGCCACGACCGCGAGCAGCATCGTCGGGATCAAGGCGAACCCGATGAACGCCGCCACCAGCTTGGCCCGGAATCCGGACCCGACCAGGCGGTGCCGCCGCTCGAAATAAGCCTTGATCAGGTTCCGGGACAGGAGCAGCGTCAGGACGACCAGCCCGATCAGGTCCAGGTTGACCAGCAGAAGGACGAAGGCATAGCTCGGACCGGGCAGCAGCGAATCGGCATCGGAGGGCCCGGGCACCGCGTATTGGGAGACGTCCTGGGCGTAGTAGAAGGTCAGCGCCAAACAGGGCAGAAGGAGCAGCAGCACGATCCAGACCGGACGCGAGTAAAAGCGCCGGCGCTCGCCTTCTGCGGCCGTTTCTTCGACGGGCCCCGGCGTGATCGGATCGGCCATCACCCTGCGTTGCCTCCAGCCGCGCGACCGCCGGGACGGGACCCGGTGGAAACCGGGCCGCCGGTCACGCCGCGGAACGGCTCCCCCAACACGGATGCAAAGGCCTCGTCGAAACTCGGGGCCTCCGCCAAGGCGCGGAGGAGACGGCGGATTTTTTCCAGACCGTGCTTCTTGATCAACGCGCGCACCGTCTGCGCGCTCTCGGCATAGGCCTGGGCGGCGGCGCGCGGCGACTCGCCCTGGAAATGGCTCTGGGTTTGCTGCAACTCCGCCTCGTCCGCCAAGCGCGGCGGCAGCGGGGCGGAGCCGGACGGATCTTCACAGTAGAGCGCCAACCCCTCCTGCAACCAGCTCGGCGCCTGGCCCGCGCTGAGCCGATGCACGACCGCATGCGCATACTCGTGCGCGAGCAGCGTCTGCCAGGCCTGCGGCTGATCGACCAGGCTTTCGACGGGCAGGTGCAGGCGGCCGTCGAAGAAGCCGCCGGCCCAACGGGGGCTTCCGGTCACGGAACGGAACTGCTCGCGCGGATAGAGAATGACGACAAAGGAGTCCTGCGGCATATAGTCGAAGAGGCGCCCCACCTGCTCGGCCGTCCGGTCCAATTGCTGGGCCACCTGCAATGCAGTAGCCCGGTTCTGAATTCCCTGATAGGCCACGACGAAATGCTGGTTGAACAGACGGCTCAGGGTGCCTTCGAACTGGGCCGCGCGCCGCAACCCGGGAAGACGCGCCTTCACTTCGAGGTCGGCAGGGTCCTGCAACAGCGCGAATTCGAAATGCGTCAGCGCGCCCCGGACGTCCCCCTGCCGTTCCAAAATGTCGCCCAACAGCTTGTGAGCTTGCCCGACATGCGGATCGAGCACCAGGGCATGCTCAAGCGCCGGCAGGGCTTGGCCGTCCCGCCGCGCCCGATGCCAGCTGAGCCCCAGGCCGACCCAGTAGACGGCTTCATGGGGAACCAACTCCGCCGCCGCCGCAAAGGCCTGTTGCGCGCCCCGGGCATCGCCCCGGTCGAGCAATGTCCATCCACCGGCGGCCCAGACCTGGGCCGCCCATCGCGGGGCAGCCGCGCCCTCCCATAGAGCGGAGGTATTGGACATGCCGGCGACCGCCGGCTGATCCTGGGCCAGGGCGGAAACGTCGCGCCCATCCCCTTGCCCTTGCAGCCCCCCCCCCCACGCCACACCGCACCAGAGGCCCGCCAGCAGCGGGACCGCCGGCGAACGGAGCAGCGTCTGTAGATGGAGTGTCATCGCGGCTTGCTCGATCCAGCCTTGAGGAGACCCAGGCCAGGTCACGCCGGACTTGGCCAAGCTTGCAAACGCAACGGACACGGAGGCTGGACGAGGAGAGAAGGACAGCGACGGCTGGGCAACGCCCCCGATCAAGGCGACTTGGTGGCTGGTTTGCCCGACGCCAGGTCCACGTACTTTATGCGCAGGGCGTACAGCAGATCATCCAGCACCGCCTGCTCCTCCGTGGTCAGATTGCCTTTCGTCTTACTCTCCAGCACCGACAGGATATCGATGATTTCTTTGGCTTGCGCGAGGTTCACGGACACCTGGGGTTGCCGGGGGTCCAATCGTTCCCCCATCAGCATCAACGCCGAGGTGCCGAGCGAAAACACGAACGACGAAAACGTCACCGGCAGACCCGTCTCGTGAGCCGCAGCCTGGTCGCCCTCCGGAGATGCCGGTGCGTCCCGTTTCAACGGCTCGGCCTGCTCCGCTCCTGAAGAAGCGGAGCCCTGGTCATCCGAACGGCCGCGCCGATCGCGAACGACGAATCCTTCTGCTTCATCTGCGCCCATGTGCAGCTCCAAACCTCCACGTCTACGCGGGGTTACGGTACCATATTTTCAAGACCCCACGCAACCGACCGGGCTGCGGGAAGCTCGTTGAAGCCGGTCACAAAACAGGTATAATGCGGGCGGCTTGAGGAGAACGGCATGTCGGAGTCTTTCGATCGGCTGGTTCAGATCATGGCGAGGTTGCGCGCGCCGGACGGCTGTCCCTGGGACCGCAAACAAACGCACGAGTCGCTGAAGCCCTATCTGATCGAAGAAGCCTACGAAGTCCTCGAAACCATCGATCAGCAGGACCCCCGCAAGCTCCGTGAAGAACTGGGCGACCTGTTTCTTCAGGTCCTGTTTCATGCCCAGATCGGCGCGGAAGCGGGCACGTTCACGATCGCCGAGGTGCTGGAGCAGCTGGCCGACAAGCTGGTCCGCCGCCATCCCCACGTGTTCGCCAAACAGGAGTCGCCGGGCGACGCCCTCTCCCCCGAACAGGTCTATTCCAACTGGGAGCAGATCAAGCGGGACGAACGGGCGCGGGCCGGCCAGGCCGAGTCCGCTTTGCACGGCGTCCCCAAAACCCTGCCGGCGCTCCTGCGGGCCTTTCAGGTGCAGGCGCGCGCGTCGCGGGTGGGCTTCGATTGGCCCCATACCCGGGAGGGAACCGAGCGGGTGATGGAAAAAATCGAAGAAGAAGTCCGTGAATTGCGCGAAGCCGTGGCGGACGACGCCGGCGACAAGGCCGGCCGGACCGAGTCGGAGTTCGGGGACCTGTTCTTCGCGCTGGTCAACCTGGCGCGGTTCGTCAAGGTCAACCCAGAAGAGGCCCTGCGCGGTTCCACCAACCGGTTCGTGGCCCGCTTCCAGCTCATGGAGGCAGCCGCGGCACGGGCTGGCCGCTCCCTCGACAAAATGACGTTGGACGAACTGGACCTGTTATGGAGCGACGCCAAACGGGTTTTGGCTTCGTCCGCCCCAGACGCCGATGCGAGCCGGTAGCCCAAACTTGCGCGTACGAGCACGCTCATGAACCACGAACAAGACCGGACAGCCGGCCCCTCGAACCAGGAGTCGACGAGTCCTGAGCCTGGCCCCTACGAAGAAGGCAAGCGGGCCGGCGCCCATCCCCTCGCCGTCGTCATCGGGATCATCTTCGGCCTCTGGCTGCTCATGTGGCTCTACATTCCCAGCTCCAAGCAAAAACCAGCGGTCGCGCCCGAGCCGACTCCGGCGTCCGTCATGGAGGAACCGGACGCAGCGCCGGTCATGTTCACAGTCAAAACCTCCATCCCCGAGATCAACGCCGTGGGCATCGTCGTCCCGCCGCAAGCCACGGAGAGCCAGATCGTCGGCCTCTTGAAGCGGCTGCGCGACGCCCGGCTGGCCAACCAGTTGTCCGCCATGCTGCCCGCCACGTCACCGGGCCACAAGCTGGGCGACCATGCGATTGCGAACATTTATATTTTTTCCGACGCGCAATATGCCCGGCCCGCGGCAATCGGCGTGCTAGCGCGCGGCGCCCACGCGCCCGGCGAGCTCTACCCGCAAGCCGTCCCCTTTGAAACCGCGATGGAAGAAGTGCGCGGCCATTACCGCATCGATTTGAACGATACCGGCCACCCCGATCAGGCCTCGCTGGGCTTCGCCGACGAGTCCGGCGTCCACTCGAAAACCTTCCGCCAACTCTTCTAATAGGCCTCGCCGCAAGCCTGGCTTGTGCACAAGCTATGCTCAGGGCAAGACTTACCATTGGGATAAACTACGTGGCCTACAATATCTAGTGGGCCGCACCCCAACCACCACAATGCCTAAAAGTTGGGCACTCTGTTCCACCTGCGTCCAGACCGCCTATTCTTCCGGCCAGGGACTACTTGCCCCCAGCCTTATCCACAGATTCTGGGGACACAAAAAACGGTGGAAATTTGTGGACTTTTTAAAGAGTTCCGGAGGGGGGAGCTGGGACAGACCGGTCAGATGCCGACCGCCTGCTGGATTTCCTGTCGAAGGGCCGCCTTATTCTCCTGCATCCATGCCTCCAGCCGAGGAAACAGATGCGCGAAGGGCCCGGAGAACGGATCGACTTGCACGTCCAGCCGTTGCGAGAACAACCCTTCGTCGTTGGCGATCTGCAGCTTGCGGTCCGCGATGCGCTTCGTCAACAATTGATTCATCCGGAGCTGCTGGCCCGGGCTGCCGCCGGACAGGCCCAGCACGTTCGTCTTCAGGTAGTCGAGTTCGTCCGCGAGCGAGACCTTCACGCGGACGGCGTGGGCCGTCGGCCAGGTCGGCCGCTGGATGGCATAGTCGTACGAGAGAGCCGGCTCGTGCGGTTCTCGATACGGCCCCAACACGTTGAGGATCGAAAAAGGGTCGGCCATGTTCAGGACTTCCGTTCTATTTGGATCAGGGTCAACGCGCCTTCCCCTTCGGTCGGCCCGCTCCATCCCTGCAATCCATCCCGAATGTGATAGAGATTCGCATAGCCCTTCCGGCTGAGAAAGTCGCAGGCCAGGCGGCTCCGTTCGCCGGTCGCACAATAGATAAACACCTTCCCGGCGCTCTCGGGGATCTCCGTCTCATACCGCTGCTCCAACTCCTCGAGCGGCACCAGCGTCGCGCCGGCAATCCGTTTCACGGCATATTCGCGCGGGCTGCGCACATCCACCAGGACCGCCAGCTCCGGCGCTGCATCGCGGAGCCGCTGCGCTTCGAGCGCGGACAGCGTCGCATACAGCCGTCCGCTCAGCACCAATTCTCTCGGAACCGGCCGGCCACCAGCCACCGTCGCCAGGTGTACGCGCAGGGGCTCGACCGTACGCTTCAGGTCTTCGCCGAGCTGCTGCAGCTTGGCGCCGGCCTCGCGCTGCTCCCGCTTGAGCCGGTCGAGTTCCCGCGCCAGCCCGGCGGCCCGGAAAACCGCAACCATCGCCGCAACCAGGGCGACGCCCGCTACACCCCAGAACCATCCCTCCATCCGCACCTCCTCCGCAGGGGGCCGTTTGCCCCGTCGGCATGCACCGTACTATAAATTTGCCGCGGATGCTTGGCAAGACCCGACAATGCGGGCTAAGTGCGACGCTCTGTGAGATACCGAACGATGTGCACCGCCGTATCGGACCCATCCTTGATGCAATCGGGAATGCCGACGCCCCGGTAGGCCGCGCCGGTGAGATAGAGCCCCTTGTAGGGATTCAAGGCCACCTGCAGCGCTTCCAAGCGGCTCGGGTGGCCGATCGTGTACTGGGGCATCCCCCGATCCCAGCGGGACACCTCCGCATAGGCCGGCTCGGCGGTAATGCCCGCCAGCGCGCGCAACTCTTCCTTGACCCGGCGCAGGAGCGCCTCGTCGTCCAGCGCCAGGCTGTGCTCCCGGCCCACGCCGCCCAGATAGCAGCGGATCAGCGTCTGCGAAGGCGGCGCCCGGTGCGGCCATTTCAGAGAGGTCCAGGTGGCGGCGATCAGGTCCCGTTGTTCGGCGCGCGGCACGACGAACCCGAAGCCCCGCACCTGCGCCCCCAGATCTTTGGTGGCGTAGGCCAGGGACGCGGTGGCCGTCGTGGCATAGGGGATCGCCTCCAGTTTCTCCGCCGCAGGCCGGCTGTGCGGGCGGAGGAGCGGCGCCGCCACATAGGCCGGAACCGCCAGCACGACGACATCGGCGGTCACCACGCCTCCGTCCTCCAGCATCAGATCGTAGGTCCAGACTTTGGATCGAACGGAGGGAGCCCGCAACGCCGTAACGCGCCGCCCCAGCTGCAACCCGGCTCCGTCTTTCTCGACACGGGCCGCGAGGGTCTGGACCAATTCATCCATCCCGTTCCGCAACGTCACGAACATCGTCCGCTGAGGCCCGGCGGCGTGGGCTGACTGGCCGGAGAACGCCGCTTTCCGACGGCCCGCCAGCATGCCGCGGATCAGGCTGCCGTGCTTCCGCTCCAGTTCGATGAAACGCGGGAAGGTCGCGCGCAGGCTCATCTGCTCCGCGTCCCCCGCATAGATGCCGGCCATGAGCGGTTCGATCAGCCGTTCGAAGGCCTCCGCGCCGAACCGGCGGCGGAAAAACGCCGCCAACGACTCGTCGCCTTTCACGTGCTGCTTCGGCAGCACCAGGTCGGCGCCCATGCGCAGGATGCCGGGTAGCGACAGGAGCCCGCTGCGCAGGAACGGGCCCAGCTTGGAGGGCACGAAGAGGACCAGCCCTTCGGGCAACTCGCGCAGCTTCCCGCGCGAGTAGACGAACGCTCCCTTGCCCGAGGGGTTGGTGTTGACGATCCGGTCGGACAGGCCCAGCTTCGCGCAGAGTTCGAGGCCCGCCGGTTTCTGGGACAGGAAGGAATCGGGACCCCGCTCGATCACGAGCTCGCCGACCCGATGGGTGGCGATCTTGCCACCCCACGAGACGCCCGCTTCGATCACGGTCAGGGAGAGAGGAAACTCGGCCCGGGCCGCCTGTTCCTGCAAGGCGAAGGCGGTCGCCAGGCCGGCGATTCCGCCGCCGACGATGGCCACATGTCGAGGAGCGCCGCTCACTGCGTCACGATCGTCCGACGGGGGCGGCCAGATGCGCGTCCAAGATCGAGGCCAAGGTGTCGATCAACGGTTGGGTCGCATTCAGCATGGGGATCCGTTCGAGGCTCATGCCCTTGGACGCCGCCAGGCGCTTGAACTCGATGTCCACATCGTAGAGGACTTCGAGATGGTCCGACAGAAATCCGATCGGGGCGATGAGCACCTGTCGGTGCCCTTCCCGGTGCAGGTCCTCCAGCGTCGCCTCCACGGTCGGCCCCAGCCATTTTTCGCTGGACCGGCCCTGGCTCTGAAACGCGAACCGCGACGTGACCGGGCCCAACCGTTGACACACAGCCTCCACGGTGCCCCGGACTTCGTCAGGATAGGGATCGTTCATGGCGAGGATCCGTTCGGGCAGACTGTGGGCCGTAAAGAGAATGGGCACCCGTCCGCGGACCTCCGCCGGAAACTTCAGGAGTCCGGCCGACACGTTGTCGGCCAGGGCCTTGATCAGCCCCGGATGCCGATGCCAACTCTGCACGTAGGCGACGGAGAAATCGCCGCCCAGCTCGGCCCTGGCCTCCTCGACCTTTTTCACATAGGCGCCGACACTGAGCGAGGAATATTGCGGCGCCATGCAGAGGCAAATCAGCCGCTCCGGCCGGTCGTCCAACAGCTCCGCGTAGGTGTCCTTGATGTAGGGATGCCAATGGCGGAATCCGACATAACAGCGGACCCGTTCGCCGCCCGGCCCGTTGAGTTGCTGCTCCAGCTTGCGCGCCACCTCCCGCGTAATGCCGGGTGCGGGCGACTTCCCACCGGTGAGCCGGTACCGCTCGCGGATCTCTTCGACCAGTTCTCTCGGCGTCGGCCGCCCGCCCCGCACGTCCAGGAGATAGGGCTCGACGTCCTCCAGCTTGTCCGGCCCTCCCAGGGCCATCAACAGCACGGCGATCGGTTTTTGTAATCCCGGCATGGACGTGTCGTGAATGGTGAATCGTGAACGGTGAACGGGCTGCTAGCAATTACGATTCACAGTTTACTGTTTACCGCTTATCGTTGGCTGAGCTTGTGGACCATCTCGGCGGTGACCGCCACGCTGTCGATCGGCGTATTCGGCAGAATCCCGTGGCCCAGGTTGAAGATGTGCCCGGGCCGGCCGGCTGCGCGACGCAGGATGTCCTCCACGCGCCGCTCGATCTCGTGCACAGGCGCGAACAAGGCCACCGGGTCCAGATTCCCCTGCACGGCCACATCATGGCCCACGGTCTGCCACGCGTCGTCCAGGCGCACCCGCCAGTCCAGACCGATGACGTCGCCGCCGGCCTGGC
This sequence comes from Nitrospirota bacterium, assembly GCA_004296885.1. NCBI lineage: Bacteria > Pseudomonadati > Nitrospirota > Nitrospirota bacterium. The sequence continues at coordinate 86,757 of SCVN01000004.1, forward strand.
GCATGAGCCGGAGCAACGAACCGGTGCCCGTGCCGAAGTGGATCAACGGCACCTGTTCGCGCTTGAGCCCGTCGAAAATCAGCTGCACGTGCGGCAGGACGTATTCGGCATAGTCCCCCGGCGACAGGCAGCCCACCCAACTGTCGAACAGTTGCACCGCCTCGGCGCCGGCGCGGATCTGGCGCCGCAGGTAGCCGGTCACGACCCGCGCCAACTTGTCCATCAATTTGTGCCAGACTTCGGGCTCCCGGTACATGAGCTGCTTCGTCAGAATATAGTTCCGCGACCCGCCGCCTTCGATCGCGTAACTGGCCAGGGTGAAGGGCGCGCCGGCGAACCCGATCAGCGGCACTTTGCCCGTGAGCGCGCGCCGCGCCTGCCGGATCGCCTCCTCGACGTAGGCCAACTCGTCGCCATCCACCGGGCGCAGTTGGTCCACCGAGGCCCGGTCCCGGACGGGATTATGGATGATCGGCCCCTCGCCCTCGGCAAACTCCAGCTGGAGCCCCATCGCCTCCAGCGGCAACAGGATGTCGGCAAAAATGATGGCGGCATCCAACGGGAACCGGTCGATCGGTTGGAGCGTCACCTGGGCGGCGAGTTCCGGCGTCTTGCAGACCTCCAGAATGGAGTGCTTGGCGCGGATCGCCTGGTATTCCTGCATGTAGCGTCCGGCCTGGCGCATGAACCAGACCGGCGTGCAATCCACCGGCTCCCGCCGGCAGGCTTTGAGAAATCGATCGTTCATCAGGCGCGCATTCTAGCGTGAATGGCCGCTGAAATCTACTGGGCGCTTTCCCGCTTTGCCGACCGTTCTTGACTGTTCGACGTCGCTTCGGCACTCTGAAGCCGGCACGACATTCACGAAAGAGGTGCAAGCCCATGGACAGAAGCCCGCAGGCGGTCGTCCTCGTCGGGCACGGAGGCGTGCCGACGGACTATCCGCAAGAATTGGTCTTCAAACTCAAGCGCCTGGAGGGGCAGCGGCGCGCCGATGGTGGCGCGCCGACGGAGCAGGAGATCGAGCTGGATCAACGGATCAGACGGTGGCCCCGCTCGGCCGGGACCGATCCCTACCAAGCAGGGCTCGAGTCCCTGGCCGCCGGCCTGCGGCCCTTCCTCCATGGCGTGCCGCTGGCGCTGGCCTATAACGAATTCTGTGCCCCCACGCTCGACGAGGCGGTGGCGGAACTGGCGGCGGCCGGCACCCGGGACATTATCGTGGTCTCTTCGATGCTGACCCCCGGGGGATCGCATTCGGAACGGGAGATTCCGGAAACCCTGGAGCGGCTCCGTGCACAATATCCGCAAATCACGCTGCGCTATGCCTGGCCGTTCGACCTGACGCTGGTCGGCTCCATGCTGGCCGAGCACCTGCATCGGTTCATGCCCAAGACGCAAGGACCGGCAGGTCAGGGCTGAGATCGAGGCCGTCCATGCCATCCACAACAGGCCCCTTTCCCATCCGAATCGGCATCAGCCGCTGCCTGCTGGGCGAGAAGGTCCGGTACGACGGCGGGCACAAGCGGGACAGTTTTCTCGCCGACACCCTGGGCCGGCATGTCGAATGGGTGCCGGTCTGTCCGGAGGTCGAAGCGGGGCTCGGCACACCTCGCGAAGCCATGCGGTTGGTCGGCTCGGCCGAAGCGCCCCGTCTCCTCACCATCAAGTCCGGCCTGGACCACACCCATATGATGGAGCGATTCTCCCAGCATCGCGTGCGAGAACTGGAGACCTTGGACCTGTCCGGGTATGTGTTCAAGAAAGGCTCCCCGAGTTGCGGGATCGAACGGGTGCGCGTCTATCACGAGCAGGGCATGCCTGCCAGAAACGGGGTCGGCCTCTTCGCGCGTATCTTTCAGGAACAGTTCCCGCTCGTCCCGGTCGAAGAAGAAGGCCGGCTCACCGATCCCTCGCTCCGCGACAATTTTCTCGAGCGGGTCTTCAGCTACGCCCGCTGGCGCGAGTGGCAACGACACCGTCTGACCAAGCGGGGGCTGGTGGTCTTCCACACAACGCACAAATTGCTGCTCCTGGCCCACAGCCGCCCCCACTATGAGGCACTCGGACGGCTGGTGGGGAACGCGAAGCAGCATCCCCCCACCGATCTGGCGCAAGCCTATGGCCGCCTGTTCATGGAGGCGTTACAGGTGAAAGCCACGGTCCGGAAGCATGTCAACGTCCTCCAACACATGGTCGGCTTTTTCAAGTCACGCCTGAGCAAAGCCGAGCGAGAAGAGTTGCAGGAGGTGTTGCAGGACTATCACCGGGGCCTGACCCCCTTGGTCGTGCCGCTGACTCTCGTCAAACACTATGTGCGGCGTCTGGATATCCGCTACCTGGCCGATCAGGTCTACCTCAATCCCCATCCGAAGGAGCTGACGCTCCGTAACCACTGACAGGAGGGTGAACTACCCCCAGCCCACACGCGTGACAGGGATCCCCCCGGCCCTCTACCTGCTCACCCTGAGGCCCTGAAGTCGCATGTCCTGAAAGGGCCTTGCTTTATCCCCTCGAATCGGGTACCGTGCAGTGCCAATGTACCAAGGTTGTCCTCGGGCCGGCGATCCACGATTCCAGATTCAAGTCATCCCTATTGCGTTGCACCCCTGACAACGGAGCCATGCTTGATGCAACATTCATCCAGCGCCCCGACACGTCGGACTAATCCGTTCCAGTCTTTCATTCGATGGTTCGATTCCTGGGATGGCATGGACCAGCCCCGCAGCCAGGACGGACAGAAGATCGAATGGCTGCGCTGCCTCCCGTTCCTCTGGCTCCACGCCATGTGCCTCGGCGTGATCTGGGTGGGATGGAGCTGGACCGCGATCGGCGTGGCGTTCGCCCTCTATGTCATCCGCATGTTTGCCGTCACCGCGATCTATCATCGCTATTTTTCCCATCGGACCTATAAGACCACACGCTGGTGCCAGTTCGCCCTCGCCGTCCTCGGCGCGTCCGCCGTCCAGCGCGGGCCGCTCTGGTGGGCCGCCCATCACCGGCACCATCATCTCTATTCCGACCAGCCGCAGGACGTGCACTCGCCGATTCAACACGGGTTCTTCATGAGCCACATGGGCTGGATCATGACGCCGGCGAGCTTCCTGACCAACTTGAAGGCCGTGCCGGACCTAGCCAAGTTTCCGGAACTGCGATTCCTGGACCGGTTCGACACCCTGGTGCCAATCCTGTTGGGCGTATCCCTCTACGGGTTCGGCGCCGTCCTGGAACGGGTGGCCCCCGGCCTGGGCACCACCGGCGGACAGATGTTGATCTGGGGGTTCTTCATCTCCACCGTCGTCCTCTTCCACTGTACGCAGACGATCAACTCCCTCGCCCACATGGTCGGCGAACAGCGGTACGACACGGGGGACACCAGCCGCAATTCCTTCGTTCTGGCCATCATCACCCTCGGCGAGGGCTGGCACAACAACCACCACCACTATCCCACATCCACCCGCCAGGGCTTCTACTGGTGGGAGATCGACTTCTCCTATTACGGGCTGGTGGCTCTGTCGTGGACCGGGCTGATCTGGGACTTGAAGCCCGTGCCGGACCGCATCCGGGCTTCCAAGCGCCTGGACATGGAAGCGGTGGCGTAAGCCGGTCGCTCTCTTCTTAATTTCTTTACATCTGTTGTTGTGGCAGTCTCCGGCGAGGCTGGAAGACCCTTGAGCTACTATGCAGGGGCCAAACTGGGAGCCTTGCGGTTATCGAAGCAGCCTGTACTAGACCCAATCTGAATCGGCTCGCCCTCTCGTCGACCTGGCCCGCGAACTGAGCGTCCGGCGGATCGCCTCGTGCTCCTGATCGAGCGTGGCCGCTTCTTCGTCCGACAGAATCCAGGCATCGCCCGCTGCCAGCTCGATCCGATAATGGTTCTTCCGCAGCGAGAACCATTCGAGATAGGGATGCGGCGAGAGCAGCGGATGGGGATCGAACGAAATCAAACTCACCTCCCCGACTTGCGGCACCTCGAAGTCCCCCAGCACCTGCCCGGCCAGATCCTCGTCGGCAAACTGGCTGTTGCGAAAACGGATGGCCTTGCCGGCGATCTCGCCCTTGAAATCCCCGATCAGATAAAAGTCCACCTGGCCGAGGGCCGCGAAGGTTATCCGCCCCACCACCGTCCCCGCCACACGGTTGTCCAACTGCCCTTCCTTCACCCACCGGCCGTTCCCGAATTTCTGCGCCATGACGATCCTTTCGAGTGAATCGCGCGCTCAACTCGCGTGCGACGCGGCCAACGGCGTTTTCGTCGCCGAGGTCGCCGATCCCAAGGTCCCCCAGAGTACGGCGCCCACGATAAGCGTACTGCCGACCCAGCCGCGCCCGCTCAATTGCTCGTCCAGAAACAACCAGGCCAGCCAGGCCGCGAACAGCGGCTCCAAGGAAAAGACCAGCGCGACGCGCGGCGCCGGCAGCCGCTTCTGCGCCCAGACCTGAATCGCAAACGCCCCGGTCGCGAAGACGCCGTTCACGAGCAGGGCCGAGAGCAGGAGCGGCGTGAGCGCGAAGGCATCGACCCCAGGCCGCTCCCAGAGCATGGCCGGGAACATGGCGACCGTGATCATCGCCAGCTGCCAAAGAAAGAGCGACAGCGGGTCGGTCTTTTGCGTGAAGGACTCCAGGCAGCTGATATGGCCCGCATAGGCCGCCGCGCAGCCCAGCGTCAGCAGGTCTCCCCTGGTCATCTCCCCCTGCGGGTCCACCAACAGCCACAGGCCGGCCAGGGAGAGCGCCGCCGCAGCCCAGGTGCGCGACTCGAAGCGGCGCAGGAAGAGCGGCACCAGAAAGACGTATTGCACGGTAATGAAGGCGGACTTGGAGGCCGTCGTCGTGACCAGCCCTTCGGTTTGCAACGCGAAGCCGAGAAAGAGATAGGCCGTAGCGATGAAGCTCATGCGCAGCGTCGCCGGATCGCACCGGATGCGGCGGCGCAGCGCGAACACGGCCAGGGCCACCAGCAGGCAGCCCAGGAAGAACCGCACGAACATGAAGGAGAAGGGCGGCAGTTGCGCGAGGACGGCTTTGGTGGAGGGATAGGTCGCGCCCCAGATCAACGCGCTGAGGACGAGGATGAGGTGGGGCATGCTGTATGGTGACGGGTGAATCGCGATCAGTGATGGGTGGTATGCCTACCTCCGCACTGCATCACCATTCACGATTCACCAATCACATCCTTCTTCACGGTTTGCAGAGCGGACAGTTCTTCTGGTAAGTGGTCCCGGCTTGTTCCATGGCCGCCAAGGCCCGGTCCTTGGTCGGATAGTCGAACCAGCCGCCTTCCCAGAAATCCGTCCGGATGGCGTTGGACGGCACCTCGGCGCATTTCTCCTTGTGGAGCGTCACCCGGTCGATCGAACGGGCGATGTGAATCCAGTACACCATAACCGCATCCTTCCACACCGAAACGTCAGGGCATCCCCCGCACAGCCGAAGCCTACCACGCGCGCCGCGACAAGGACAGCGGAGCGCGGCTAGAGGAGGGAGGGAGAAGACGGATCAGATAACCGGGTGAGCGTGACCGGGGCTCTCAGGGCAGGAGCTGCCACTCATCCTTCTCGATGAACACCTTCCCGCCAGCTTGCAGCTTCTTGATGTCATCCTTCTCGAAGAGCTTCATGTACCGCTCGATCCGATCCGGGTCGTCGATCCGCTCTTCCTGCACCATTCCAGTGGTCAGCTTAAACTTCCGAAGCAACAACGGCATGGCCCGCCTCCCTCCAAGACTTCGTTTGAACCGGCTGCCCGTCAGATCACTCTTGGCCGCCGGATAACACCTTCAAGTGATCACGCGTACGTCTGCATCCCCTCACGCGTTCGGAGTTAAGATACTCGACGGATCGGGTGACGGTCAAGAGCCTCGTCGCGGACCGCCCGGCGCCCCGGGAGTCGCATCGGCCCGTCGTTTCCGGTATAATGAGCCTCGTTTACGGTGGACATCCACACAGAGGAGTATCATCCATGCCGTTGTATGAATATCGGTGCGAAGGCTGCGGCCAACAATTCGAGCAGGTCCAACCGGTCAGTTTTCGCGCGGAAGATACGGTCTGCCCTCATTGCCGCGCCCAGAAGGCCACCCGGTTGATGTCCTCCTTCGCCTCTCAAATCGTCGGCGACCACAAGCCCGGCTTCAAGGAAATGAAGGCCTACGACATGCTCAACGAGCGGATGGACAAGTTCTCCAAGCTGCCGCCGGCCATGGGCAAGCGGGTGGTGCCGGCCCCGGAAAACTTCGGGACTCCCAAGCCCGACTCGAGCGGCGGCGGCAACTGACCCTCTTCGACCGGCGCTCCCCCGCTCGGATTCCATGCGTGCGCTCCCTGATCGGCCGAGGGACGACCGCCGCACTGAGGCGGTCGCCTGACGGTCTCCCGTCACCGCCACGCCTCCTTTCCCCGACTTGACTTTGCTTCCGTTCCTGGCGATCATGCCGCATGCGTTATTTATCCGGTTCATTCCCGATTCATCCGTGCATAGACAGGAGGCTTCATGCGTGCAACGGCAGGGGTACTGATCGGACTGTTCCTCGCCGGCCTGACGGGAGCGGGCCCGGCGGCCGCCGGCGACGCCGCCGGCTCCATGACCATCGTCGGCAACGGTCCGGAGCTGACCGTCATTGAGAAGATGGCCCGGGCCTTCGAGAAGGCCAACCCGCGGGCCTACGTGGACGTCCAGTGGGACGAGATCTCCAAACCCATCGAGCTGGTAAAATCGGGCCAGGCGCAACTCGCCGTGATGGGCAAGCCGGACCCGGAGCTCAAAGCCATCCAGGTGGCCTGGGACGGCATCGCCATCATGATCAGCCTCTCCAACCAAACCAAGGAAATCACGACCAAGCAAGCGGCCGACCTCTTCACCGGCAAGATCAAATTCTGGTCCGAGTTGGGCGGTCCCGAGACCAGGGTGCTGATTCTCGACCGGCCGGCCAACCGCAACATCCGCGACGCCTTCGAGCAGCAGCTGGGGATCGTCGGCAAGATCCCCGACCAAGCCAAAGTGATCGGTCCGGACGACAAGGCGATCAAGACCGTGGCCGGCACCCTCGCTCCGAACTCGGCGGTGACCTTCGTCTCGCTGGTCCCGGCCCTGGAAGCCGTCTCGTCCGGCGTCGCCGTGCGCTTGCTGACGATCGACAAGGTGGAACCGGAAAAACCGCCGGTGAAGGACGGCCGCTACACCCTGCGCCGCCCCGTGCTCTTCCTGTCCAAGAAAGAGCCGAACCCGATGGTCGAGGCCTTCGAAGCCTTCGCCCTCTCCAAGGAGGGACAAAGGATTCTGGACGAAATCTATACGCCCGTTGATCCAAAATCATAACCGAGATCATTCACGCGTAAGGAGGGACTTATGGGCAGGCAGATATTCCGCATGGCGATGCTGATCGCGTCTCTGGGGCTGGCCGGCATGCCGGTCCCTTTGCTCTGGGCGGCGGAAGGCGGCATGGAGGAAGGCACCGGGTTCAGCATGTTCGGAACGGAATCCATCAAGGGCTTCGACGCGAACAAGATCGAAAAGGACCCGGTCTGCGACCGGAGCAAGCGCCCCAAAGTCCACAAGGTGGAACCGGACGAGGCGGCGCCGGGGCAAAAAGTCGTCATCAAAGGCGAGAACTTCGGCACCAAGGAATGCTTCCACGGCGTGGCCTTCAGCGCCACCGGCGGCGCCCCCGTCCAGTACACCCTCGTGAACGAATCCACGATCGAAGTGGTCGTCCCCGAGGCCCGCGCGGGCATGTCGTTCATCGACGTCGTCGCCGGGGGCGGCAACGCCCGCTCCAAGGGCTTCCTGATCAAATCCAAGTAGTCCGCCCGTCCGGAATCACCCTTGCTCCGAGCGCCGCCCGCAAGGCTCTTCGGGGCAAGGGTCCCCCGTTCAGCTCTCTCGACTTTCCGCAAACAGCTGTGCTAGCTTACGCGGACTCTTGGCCCGGGCCATGGCACAACGGCCCCTGGCCCGGGACATGCAACAGAGGAGCCTTCTCCGACCATGTTCAAGAAGATTCTGGTCGCCAATCGGGGCGAGATCGCGATGCGGATCATCCGCGCCTGCCGCGAGCTCAACATCGCCACGGCCGCCATCTATTCGGAGGCGGATTCCACCGGCATTTACGTCAAGAAGGCGGACGAAGCCTACCAGGTCGGCCCGGGGCCGGTGAAGGGCTTTCTGGATATGCAGCAGATCGTGGACCTGGCGCTGCGCATCGGCGCCGACGCGATCCATCCGGGCTACGGGTTCCTCTCGGAAAACGCCCAGTTCGCGCAGCTCTGCCAGGTCTCCGGCATCACCTTCATCGGCCCCTCCCCCCAGGTCATCCACCTGATGGGCAGCAAGGTCAAGGCCCGCGAGCTGGCCAAGAAGGTGGGCGTCCCAATCGTGCCCGGCACGGACGAAGCGGTGATGAAGGTCGAGGAGGCCCTGGCCTTCGCCCATTCGGTCGGCTATCCGGTCATGATCAAGGCCAGCGCCGGCGGCGGCGGGCGCGGCCTGCGCGTGGTCCGCACGGACACGGAACTGCGCAACAACATGGAGACCGCGGCCCGCGAGGCCCTGGCGGCCTTCGGGGACGGCAGCATCTTTCTCGAAAAATACATCGAGCGGCCGCATCACATCGAATTTCAGATCCTGGGCGACAAGCACGGCCACGTGATCCACCTGGGCGAGCGCGACTGCTCCGTCCAGCGCCGCCACCAGAAGCTGATCGAGATCGCCCCCTCGCTGATTCTGACGCCCGAATTGCGCCGCGAAATGGGCGAAGCGGCGGCCGCCATCGCCCATGCGGTGAGCTACGACAACGCCGGCACCGTGGAGTTTCTTCTGGACCAGAACCGGCGCTTCTACTTCATCGAGATGAACCCGCGCATCCAGGTGGAGCATACGGTCACCGAGCAGATCACCGCCGTGGACATCGTCCGGTCGCAGATTTCGATCGCCGCCGGCCTGCCGTTGGAATTCAAGCAGGAGGACGTGACCCTGCAGGGCCACGCCATCCAATGCCGCATCAACGCCGAGGACCCGCGCAACAACTTCCGGCCCTCCACCGGCACGGTCACCGCCTACCTGTCGCCCGGCGGCATCGGCGTCCGGATCGACGGCGCCGTGTACAAGGACTATGCGGTCCCGCCTTACTACGACGCGCTCCTCGCCAAGCTCACGGTGCGCGGGCGCACGTGGGACGAGACGGTCAGCCGGATGCACCGGTCGCTGGAGGAATACGTCCTGCGGGGACTCAAGACCACGATCCCCTTTCTCAAGAAGATCATGGAAGAACCGGACTTCCGCGCCGGACGGTTCGACACGTCCTACCTGGAGACGCATCCGGACCTGTTCACCTACGAGGACGAGTACGAGCCGGAAGATTTGGTCGTCGCCATTTCCGCGGCGATCGCCGCCTATGAGGGACTGTAAGGCATTCTAAGGAGGGGGGCGCGAGGACGCCTCCTGCGCGCACAAGCGACATGGCAAAAATTCCCAAAAAGAAACCGGCCCCGAGCAAGACCAGCCACCTGCGGTCCGTGCCGAAGACCGCGGCCAAGGCGCCGACCAGGGCCACAAGCCTGACGGACCTGCCGCTCTTAGCCGCCCGGGGCAAGCCGCTGTTGCTCACCGAAGTGGCGCTCCGGGACGGGCACCAATGCCTGCTGGCGACGCGCATGCGCACCGAGGACATGCTGCCGATCGCCCAGAGCCTGGACGCGGTGGGCTACTGGTCGCTGGAAGTGTGGGGCGGGGCCACGTTCGACACCTGCCTGCGCTTCCTGAAAGAGGACCCCTGGGAGCGGCTCCGCGCGCTGAAACAGGCCATGCCCAGGACCAGGCTGCAGATGCTCCTGCGCGGCCAGAACATCGTGGGCTACCGGCACTATGCCGACGACGTGCTGGGGAAATTCGTCGAACGGTCCGCCGCCAACGGGATCGATGTCTTCCGCATCTTCGACGCCCTCAACGACGTCCGCAACATGGAACAAGCCATCCGCGAGGTCAAGGCCAACGGGAAGCACGTGGAGGCGGCCATCTGCTACACCGTGAGCCCGGTCCATACCCTGGAAGGATTCGTCGAGATGGGCAAGCGGCTGGAGGACCTGGGCACCGACACCCTCTGCATCAAGGACATGGCCGGCCTGTTGGCGCCCATGGACGCCTACAGGCTGGTGAAAGAGCTCAAAGCCGCCGTGCGCGCGCCGGTCCATCTGCACAGCCACGACACCTCCGGCATGGGCTCCATGGCCGCGCTGATGGCCGTGCTGGGCGGACTCGACATGCTGGACACGGCCATCTCGCCCCTAGCGGGCGGGGCGTCCCACCCGCCGACGGAATCGATGGTCGCGGCGCTGCGGCACACGCCCTACGATACGGGGCTGGATTTGCGGCAGTTCGAGCCCATCTCGGAGCACTTCCGCACCGTCCGGCGCAAGTATCAGCAGTTCGAAAGCGACTTCACCGGCGTGGACGCGGAAATCCTGACCTCGCAGATTCCCGGCGGCATGCTCTCCAACCTGGCGGCCCAGCTCGCGCAGCAAAACGCGATCGACAAGATGCGGCAGGTGCTGGAAGAAGTCCCCCGCGTCCGGCAGGACATGGGCTACCCGCCGCTGGTCACCCCCAGCAGCCAGATCGTCGGCACCCAGGCCACGCTGAACGTGCTGACCGGCGAACGGTACAAAGTCATCACCACCGAGACCAAGAATTACTTCCTGGGGCTCTACGGACAGCCGCCCGGCCCCGTCTCCCCCGACGTCCAGGCCCGCGCCATCGGCACCGAGGAGCCGATCACGAGCCGGCCGGCCGACCGGCTGGAGCCGGAACTCGAGGCGGCCAGGCGGGACTCGACCGGCAAGGCGACCTCCGAGGAAGACGTGCTGTCCTTTGCCCTCTTCCCGACCATCGCGCGGGAGTTCTTCGAGGCCAGGGAGAAAGGCGATCTCAAGCCGGAGCAACTGGAGACCCCGCCGGAGAAGGGCCCGGCGGTGGCGCACGAACTGCACCTGGCGCCGGTGGAGTTCAACCTCACCGTGCACGGCGAGACCTTCCACATCCAGGTGTCCGGCTCCGGCCGCAAGAGCGACGGACGGAAACCCTACTACATCCGGGTGAACGACAAGCTCGAAGAAGTCCACTTGGAACCGATCCAGGAAGTGCTGGCCGGCGTGCCGGAAGCGCCGGACCAGGGCAAGACCGGCAAACCCAGACGGCCCAAGCCGACCAAGCCGGGCGATATCAGCTCCCCCATGCCGGGCCGCGTGGTGAAGGTCCTGGTGGCCAAGGGCGACCGGGTCGCAGCCGGCGATCCGGTGCTGATCATCGAGGCGATGAAAATGGAAAGCCGGGTGCCGGCCCCGGTCGGCGGAACCGTGGCCACGCTCTACGTCAAGGACGGGGACGACGTCAAAACCGACGAGACGTTGATTCAACTGGAGTAGTGGCCTCGGATTCTCCATGAACTCCTACTGCGGCGGCCGATCCTCTCGGTCGGCGCGGCTTTTCTCGCTCGATCTCCTTGACGTACCGCAAGGGTACGCCTGCGGCGGCCTCGCTTGCGAGAAGCCACGGCGGCCTTCGGTCTCAACCACCTCGTGACGGAGTCCATGAAGAAACCGAGGCCCACGTGAAGACGGCTCTCGCTCCTTGTTGCTCCCTCGTGTTTCTTCTCCTTCCCCTGCTCGTGACCGCCTGCATGACCGTCCCGGACATCCCCCCCTGGTTCGACTCGTTCCAGCGGCGCTCCGTCAAGACCGTCACGGTCCAGGGCCACCGCACCGCCTACCTGGACGAGGGCCAGGGGCCTCCCGTCATCCTCGTCCATGGGTTCGGCGGGTCGATGTGGCAATGGGAGTACCAGCAAGAGGCCTTCGCCGGGAGCCACCGGCTCATCACGCTGGACCTGCTCGGGTCCGGCCTCTCCGACAAACCGGATCAAGCCTACGGCCCCGATGACATGGTGGGCTTCTTCACCGCCTTCATGGATGCGCTGGACCTCCCCCGCGCCTCGCTCGTCGGCAACTCGATGGGTGGAGGGCTGGTCATCGGCATGGCCCTGGCCCATCCGGAGCGGGTGGACCGGCTCGTGCTGATCAGCGGACTGCCGGATCACGTGCGGGAGAAACTCACCGGGCGCCTGATCAAACAGGCGCTCGAGACAAGCGCCCCGGTCTGGCTCATCCGACTGGGCAATTGGCTGCTCGGCCGCGGCGTGACGGAAGCGGTGCTCCAGGAAATCGTCTACGACCACAGCCGGCTCACGCCGGCGGTCCTCGACCGGGCCTACCGCAACCGCCGACGACCGGGACTCATCCCGCCCCTCATGGCCCAGGCCAGAGCCTTGCCCCTGTGGGAAGAGGGGTTTGCCACACACCTGCGCGACATCGGCCGCCCCACCCTCATCATCTGGGGGGCGGAGGACGAGGTCTTTCCCCCGCAGGTCGGCCGGGACATGGCATCCGTCATCCCCAGCTCGACCTTCGAGCTCCTCCCTAAGGCCGGCCACATTCCCCAATGGGAGCGGCCCGACCTGGTCAATCCCCTCCTGCTCCGGTTCCTCCAATAAAAAACGACAAGACAACGGGACCGCCTTGCGCTATGCTTACCCGGCCTATGGGCAGACAGTGCAAGACAGGGGTGATGATTTATGAGAGGGACAACATGACCAGAGTCCAGCGGATACAGATGTTCAGCTTGTGTGCGGCGTTGCTCGGCATCGGCCTGGCCGGCTGCGCCATGACCGGAAACGGCCAGAGGGGCTTTGCCTATCAGGATTTCCCCGTCGCCAAAGGCAGCGCGACGGCGGGAGAGGGACAGACGGTCACGTTCAAGGGCACCCCCCTGGCGCTGGCCGGGCCGGGGATCAAGGTGGGCGACTCCCTTCGTGCGGTCCAGGTGGCCAAGACCGACCTCAGCCTGACCGGTATCGCCGAAGGAAAAGGCAAAGTCCGGATCATCAGCATCGTCCCCTCGCTGGACACCAAGGTCTGCGAGCAGCAGACCCACTACTTGAGCGAACAGAACGACGGATTGGACAAAAGCGTGGAGCTGATCACGGTCAGCGTGGACACCCCCTTCGCCCAGAAACGCTTCGCCGAGGAAGCCAAGATCAAGAATGTGACCTTTTTGTCCGATTACCGAGGAGGGGACTTTGGCAAAGCCTACGGCCTCCTGGTCGCGGGTCCCCACATCCTGGCCCGCACCGTCATGGTGGTGGACAAGGACAACGTGATCCGGTACCTGCAGATCACGCCGGAGCTGGCCCAGATGCCGGACATGGACGCGGCGTTCAAAGCGGCCCGATCATTAGAGAAGAGCTAATGGCTTATAGCTTATGGCCTGAACGACTCTTGCCATAGGCCATTGGCCATATGCTCTTCATGCTCGTGGCTTCTAGAGGTTGAGTATGGCCCAATATGACCTGATCGTCATCGGCAGCGGACCGGCCGGCCAGAAGGCCGCCATCCAGGCGGCCAAGCTGCGCAAGCGCGTCGCGATTATCGAGAAACACTCGGCCGTCGGCGGCGCCTCCGTCAATACCGGCACCCTCCCCAGCAAGACTCTCAAGGACGCGATCTACTACCTGCACGGGTTCAAGCTCCGCTCCCTGCCCAACATGGCCTATTCGCTCAAGAAGAACTTCACCATGAGCGACCTGATGACCAGGAAGGACCTGGTCATCAAGCACGAACTGGACGTCATCATCAACCAGCTCGAGCGCAACGACGTCGAGATCGTCTACGGCACCGCCTCCTTCGTGGACCCCCACACGGTGCAAGTCATCAGAAAGAACGGCCAGACCAACACGCTCACGGCCCCCTATATCGTCATCGCCACCGGATCGCGTCCCCGCCGGGGCGACGAAGTGCCGTTCAACGACAGGACCATCTGCGATTCCGACTCGATCCTCTCCACCGACTCGCTCCCGAAGACCATGACCGTGGTCGGGGGCGGCGTGATCGGCTGCGAATACGCCTCCATGTTCGCCGCCTTCGGCATCAAGGTCACCCTCCTGGAGCGGCGCAACGAGCTCCTGCGCTTCGTGGATCAGGAAGTGGTCCAGGCCCTGATCTACCACATGCGCACCAACGGGGTCATGATGAAGCTCGGGGAGGACCTCGACAAAGTCGCGGAGGACGAACGGGGCCGGGTCGTGGCCACGCTCAAGAGCGGCAAGACCGTGATCACGGACATGCTGCTCTATTGCATGGGGCGCATGGCCAACACGGACGAGCTGAACCTGGGCGCCGTCGGCATCGCCACGGACAAGATGGGGCAGATCAAGGTGAACGAGCATTACCAGACCGAGGTCCCGCACATCTACGCGGCCGGCGACGTGATCGGCTTCCCGGGCCTGGCCTCCACGTCCATGGAGCAGGGTCGGCTCGCCTGTTGTCACGCCTTCAACATCGTCCAGTCCTCCCTGCCCAAGGTCATGCCTTACGGCATCTACACGATCCCCGAGATTTCCACCGTCGGGAAGAACGAGGAGGAGCTGACCAAGGCCGGCGTCCCCTACGAAGTGGGCCGGGCCTTTTACAAGGAGATCGCCAGGGGCCAGATCTTCGGCGACCTGGAGGGGCTCCTCAAGCTCATCTTCCATCGGGACACGCTGGAACTGCTGGGCGTCCACATCATCGGCGAGGGAGCCACGGAACTGGTCCACATCGGCCAGGCGGTCATCACCTACGGAGGGCAAGTGGACTTCTTCGTCCACAACGTCTTCAACTACCCCACCCTCGCCGAATGCTATCGGACCGCCGCCCTGGACGGGATCAACCGCCTCGGCCGCAACTAACGGCACGTCCCGCTCCGCTCGACCTTTCCCTGTCATGCGACGCTCATTCCGGCTATCGGCCATCGGCCATCAGCTCCGAGGAGTGTAGCCATGTCGTTCTGCAATCATCTTCGCAAGCTCGCCCAGCCCATTTGGGAGGAGCAACTGACCCATCCCTTCGTCGTGGCCCTGGGCAAGGGCACGCTGCCGCAGCGCAAGTTCAAGTATTATATCCTGCAGGACGCGCGCTTTCTCGGCGACCTGGCCCGCATCTTTTCGGCAGCGGCGCAGAAGGCGCCGGAGGCAGAGTCGGCGCTGCGGTTCAACAAGCTGGCGGAGGAAACGATCCTCGTCGAACGGAGCCTCCACGAAAGCTACGGAAAGAAGTGGAAGCTGACTCCAAAACAGATGACCGCCGTCCCCATGGCGCCGACCAACTATGCCTATACCAGGCACATGCTCTCGGTCGCGGCCACAGGCTCGGCGGCGGAAATTACCGTCGTCGCCCTCCCCTGCGCCTGGATCTACTGTGTCGTGGGCAAGCACCTGTTGAGGAAAGGCCTGCCGCGCGAAGGCCATCCCTACAGGGATTGGCTGCTGCTCTACGCCTCGCCGGAGTTCGCGGCGGTGCAGGAGTGGATGAGAGCCAAGGTGGATCGGTGGGCGCAAGAGGCGAGCAAGGCCGAGAGGCAGAGGATGGAAGAGGCCTTCGTGATCAGCTCGCGGTATGAGTGGATGTTTTGGGAGATGTCCTGGAACGAGGAGGAGTGGCCGGTATAAAGACACGGGGTTTGAGGGCACAGCGGCTGGGGCACTCCTTGTGCTCGTGCGGCCCCCACCTCAGAAGGTGCTCGCCGGACACGCGCAGTGAGGAGCACCCCAGCCGCCACCCTCTTCGTCAAACCCCGTGATACATATCGGCCAAGAGGGAAAGAGGGTGGCGCTTCGCTCAGCGACCACAATAATACTCTCATCATTTTTCACCTCATTGCCACATGTAACGTTGCGGACAGATCATGATTTCAGCGATGCGCGGGATGGTGATTGTAGTGCTGGTGCTCCTCGCTGGGTGTGCGGGGAAGGAGACCCGGCAGGCGGAGGAGACGGAGCTGCAGCGTCTGGCCTCGCTAATGGCACCGCTGGAAGCTTCGCTCAATCCCCGACCAAAAGCCTGTCTGGTCATCGAGAAAACCGAGCAGATCAACGCGGCGGTCACGTTCGTCACGTCAGAAGATAAAGAGCGTTGCACGCACAGCCTGGCGGTCACGGAAGGTGCCCTGCAATCGCTGCGCGACGAAGAGCTCCAGGCCGTCCTTGCGCACGAACTCTCCCATTACACGCTCGGCCACCTGGACGCCTATGCCAAGCGGCATAAGATCAAGATGGCCTTCAAGACCGTCTTTTACGTGATCTCGCAGATCACCTGGATCGGCTATGCGATCGGCAATGTCGGCTCACTGGCGACCGATGCGGTCTCGAACGCCTACACGCGCGAGGATGAAACGGCGGCAGACCTGGAAGGAGCCAAATTCTTGCGTGAGGCGAACCTGAAATGGAACGGCCCCAACCGGCCGTCAGGCTGCGAGCAGATGGCCAAGGCGTTGGACATCATGCGTCAGCACAGCGGCGACAACCTCTGGGCCGATTATCTGGGCGATCATCCGAGCCTGCCGACCAGGATATTGGTGGTTCAGGCCTATTGTGCGAGCCTATAGAAACCGTCGTGACAAAGAGTGGCCGGTGTGCTGCCTCTTTGCTCGCAGAGCGCGCAATCAGAGGCACCAGCCGCCCCTCCCAACACAACAGGCCAGGGAGAAAGATGGGGGCGCTTCGCTCTGCTATCCAGCACCATACCCCATAATGTAATGTGACGCGATTCCTACAGAAGACTGGATGAACGAGACGCAACATGAAAACTAAACAGTCAAAGAGCACCTGCGTTTACTGCGGCAACATGAATGGAGCAACAAGAGACCATATTCCCCCACGATGCCTTTTCCCCAAACCGAAGCCAATCAACCTAGTTACTGTCCCATGCTGTGAAACCTGCAGGGCATCTCAATCTGCGGACGATGAGTACTTTAAGAATATGATTACAATTCGACACGGTGCAGCGGTCGAGCCACAGATAATCGACTCTGTTCACCGCTCTTTCGTTAAGCCTCAGAAGAAAGGGTTTACACAAGCCCTGCTAGATAGCATGCTAAAAATTGACACCTACACGCGGGCCGGGATTTATCTAGGCAAGGCCTCAGGGTACCAAGTCGACCTAGAGAGACTGTGTAGAGTTATTAGACGGACTGCTCTGGGGTTGTTTTTTCACAAATTCGGACTAAGACTTCCCGGCGACCATACGTGCGCAGTTTACGCATTAGATGGCTTTCAAAATCTTGATTCTGCGTCAAAGGAGACCCTTGAGACGCTTATAAATGAAGCTACGCGCCCAACGCCCACCACCTTTGGCAAGAAAGTGTTTACGTACTGGTTCCAGACTATAGAAGGCGGGCAGTTCACAACTCTGTGGGCATTTCTCGTATACAGTCGAGTTGGATTTTTAGCACTTACAGGACCGCCTGAGGATTTAGAAAGGCTCCTCGATTCGCCTCGAATACTTTCCACATAATTGACAATTGATAAGATAGCCCCTACGCTTTCACCTGCGAAAGCATTATCCGGAAGATTCTATTCATAGAGCAACTATGGACCAAGATCTTTCAAGGCTACGTCGATTTGCTTTAACCGTGGGGGTTATCCTGATTGTTTATATTGCTTCTGGGATTGAGCTTCCCAATAAACCCACCGTAATCGTTTTCGGGACACCCTTGGACGTTACCAAGCCGAAATTCTTCGAGCTTGGGCTTTTGTTGATCTCGCTCTACGCAACGCTACGCTATTGGTACCATTCCTGGATACAAAATCCGTCTCCGTCTCGCATCCGCAGACGACTTAGAAGAGGCGAATTCGGATTAGTAAGATTTGTAAAAGACGAGAATGAACTCACTAATATGATCCGACGATACCTTCCTGGAATGGAACAGAAATTTACAATTAGGACCTCTACTCGCGCGGAAGCATCAGGCCTATTTCAGGTGTGTAAAGTCGAAGGCAAAGAGCTGTTGCAGATTCCTTGGAAAACAAGACTCTGGTCTGTTATCGATAACTTGGACTATACAGCGCCGCTCTGGATCAACGGCATTGGAATTATCCTGTTCTTGCTCACAAAAGCGTTTGCGGCACCCTAAAATGGTGCCGTGATTCCCGCCGGAGCATGACCGGAGGCCGGCGGCGAGAAGAACTCCCAG
Organism: Nitrospirota bacterium; assembly: GCA_004296885.1. NCBI lineage: Bacteria > Pseudomonadati > Nitrospirota > Nitrospirota bacterium. The sequence continues at coordinate 104,814 of SCVN01000004.1, forward strand.
ATAGCTGGCCCACATGGAGATCACGATGCCACCTCGCTAGACGCGACGGCGGTGGTGGCTGGATTCGTGCCAGAGGAGGTAGGCCAGCCCGCCGGGGAGGATGGCGCCGGGGATGCTGACCCACATCGGGATGGTATACCCAGCGACGGTGACGTCCCAGCCTGTGAAGATTCGACAGAGGTGCGTGAGCGCGACGATCGAGAAGATGCCGACGGCGATGGTGGTGAAGGGTTTCATGGCGGCTCCCCAAACCAGGCTTAGGCCTATGCCGAATCGGATGAAATATCAAATCCTTAAAACGAGACAAGCGGCGATAATTAATTCCCCTGCTTGCGCTTCTTCAGCTCCTTTTCAAATTCCTTATTGAAATCGAATCCCGCCGGGGCCTTCAACGGGTCCCACTCCAACAACATCTTCATTTTTAATGTGGTCTCCATTAAATAACACCCGTCTTGATCTCCCAACTGGCAGGCTTTCTGACAATCCAGGATGGTCTGCTCGGATTGCTTCTTTGCATTATAGGCCGCGCCACGAAGGTAATAGGCTTTGGCATGATTCGGGCTTAAACCGATGGCCCTGGTGTAGGCCTCGATGGCCGCATCGTTTTGGTCGTTCAACCAGTACTGCTCTCCCTTCTCAAGCCACTCATTGGCCTGAAACGATCGTTCCTCATCGGTAATCCTGGCCTCCACCTTGGTCTTTTCCTGTTCGTTATTGGCCTGCGCCAGCCGGCGCTTTAATGCTTCGATCTCCTTCTGGCTCTTGTCGTAGGCCTCCTGCACCTTCTTGTAATCTCCCACGACCGACTTCTCTTTGACCCTCTTGACCATCTCCTCCATCTTGTCGGGATGCACGATGGCCCGGATCTTCACGGAGAAGTTGAAGCCGTCCCCCGCAATGGAGCGCTTCTTGTCGAGTATCGTCACCTCCATCAAGCCCGAGGCCAGCACCTGGATCTCATCTTCCGTCAATTGCAGGTTTTTGACTTTCGAATAGCTCTCCACATAGGTTCCTGCCTGCTCAACGGCCACCCTCTTTGCCTGCAGCAAGGCCCGGCTCTCCGCCACGCTCGGCGTCTCCCCGTCGCCCATGTGGTAGGCGCCTTCGGCAACAATCTCCTTGGTCCCCGAGAAACCGACGGCGGGCACCAACAGCAGCAGCGTCACGAGCGCAACCAGATGCCTCATGTTCGATCTCGTATTGAATGGCACGTGAATCAAGACGGGCACAAAGAGGGCGGCGACAGTGAAGGGCTTCATGGGCCTCCTTCTGAACCTGCCCAGAAGTACGCCGAACGACGCAAAAAATCAACGGCTGGCTCGGAGGACAGAAATTCCGCGAGCCGCTTACTGAACCGGCTGTTTGGGGGCAGGCTTCTTTTTGGAGGCGTCGGCGCCGGAGCGGGATTTGCGCTTGGCGAGTTCCGCGTCCTGTTCGGCGAGGCGGCGCTTGAGCTGCTCGATTTCGCCTTGCAGTTGCTTGACCGTCGCTTTGAGGTCCTCAGTTGCCGGCACGCTTGCCGCCTGAGGCGGAGGCTGCGGGGCGGCTGCGGCCGGTTTCGCAGGAGTTTGCTTGAGCGATGCCAGGAACTTCCGGTGGTCCAGGATCACTTCGCTCGCCGCGGCGTTGTCATACCCGCTCATCCAGCTGTTCCGCGAGAAGATCACGTAGGCCGCCGGGTCGAAGGTGAGCGTGCGGCCGCGCACTTTCAGCGCGCGCAGCGGATTGGCCTTCAGCGTCCGGGCCTCCTCGCCGACCGGCATGACTTCCCGGTCGTTGGCCACGATCACGTGCAGCTGTTGCCCGTCCACGTAGAGAGCCCCCGACGTGACCTCCTCCCCCTGTCCGGCCGGATGCGTCAGGAAAAACGTCACCCATTCGTTCGGCTGGGCCAGCCGAAAGGCCTCTTGGACGGCCGGCGCAAGCCGGGCGACGTCCTCCGGGGAAAAGATGGGCCGGGGGACCGGCTTCTGATCCAACAGGCCGACTTGCTCGGTCAGGTAGAGCCCCGACAGGATGGCGTTGAGGTCCGACTCGTTCCAGCTTGCCGGATGGTTGTGCTGCACGTCGCCGGCCTTGCCCGCCTGCGCATAGGTCTGCAGCCGGACGAACCAGGGATCGTCCTCGCGGACCGGCCGCGAGACGAACGAAATCCCGGTGCAGCCGAGGGTCAGGGCAAGCAACGTGGCGGTGACAATGAAGGTCCGCATCAGGACAAACCGTAGCATGGGGTTGAGACTCGTGTTATACACGGATGCGACGCACAGGGCAACGTACGGAGCGCGCATGACCCAACGGCAGATCTGGCTGAACTTGGCGGGACTGCTGGCCTTGATCGGCCTCTGCGCCGGCTGGTATTGGCAATCCACCGGAGTCAGGGCCATTCCGGCCTTGACCGACTCGCTCAAGGACGACCAGCCCCAAACGCGCGTCTTCGCCGCGCAGGGACTGGCCGAGACCGGGGCAGCCGCCAAATCGTCGGCGCCCGATCTGCTCGAGCTGGCCCTCCATGATCCCGTTCAGTATGCCAGCGCCGAAGCAGCCAAGGCCCTCACGAGGATCGACCTTTCCGCCGCCCGGCAGGTGATGGCCGCCTACCTGCCCCTGCTACGGAACCAGGACGTCCAAGTCCGCCGAAAAGCCTGTGTCGTCCTGGCGAGCCTGGGGCCTGTCGCCAAGCCGGCCGTGCCCGCGCTCCTCGGCGCCCTGGACGATGCAGACGACTTGGTCCGCGACCGGGCCGTGGACGCATTGGCCATGATCGGCCTCCCGGCCACGACCGTACTGCCCGCCTTGACCAGGGCCTTGGAGGACAAGACCGCCTTCGTTCGTTACACGGCGACGAGACACTTTGCCTTCACCCTGACGCCGCCGCCGGACAGTTGGCCGGCGTTGAGCCGGCGGCTGAACGACCAGGACAAGGGCGTGGCCTCCCTGGCACAAAACGCGCTGGACCGGGCCATGCGCGAACCGGCCCCCAAGGCGTCGGTCTATGCCCGGATGATCGGCATGAAGACCGGCACCGGGTATGCCCTCTTGCAATTGGCCATGCTGGGGCCCGGGGCGGCCGAGGCCCTGCCGGCCCTCATGCCGGTGCTCCAAGATGAACAGGCGCTGCACCGGTACCTGGCCATCGAAGCCCTGGGGGCGATCGGCCCGCCGGCCGCAGCGGCGGTCCCGGCCCTGACCCGGTTGTTGACGGATGAAGACGCGGTGGTGCGCGAAAGCGCCATAGGGGCGTTGGCAGCCATCGGCGGCGCGGGGCCATCATGACCGAGCAGGCGAACAGACCGGACCTGACCAAGCTCACCCTGACGCTCTACTGGGGGAACATCCTCCTGGGATTGACGCTGCCCTGGGTCGTCCGGATCGCCCATGAGGTATACACAAATCATGTGTCCGTGATCAGCGCAAGCCAGAGCCTCCGTCGGCAGCTCTTTGCGCCGGGCTACAATCTCTTTCTGGTGGGCGCGATGAACGCGGTGCCGTTCGTGATCTTTGCCCTGTTCGTCCTGTTGCATCTCGGCCGGGCGCACTTGTGCGAGCCGCCGACGATCCCCCGCCGCATCGGCGGGGTGTTGGGCGGCGCGGCGACGCTGTTGGGCGTCAGCCTCTGGGCCCATATCGGCACGGTGGCCTACCCGGACGCCCAGGGCGCACTGGTCTATTTCTTTCTGCCCTTCTATTTATTGGCCCTGATACCGCTGGGCTATGCGGTCGGACGCCGGCTCGGCAGAGGCTGAGGCGGCCGGAGGCTTTGACCGAGACAGGGCTGTTGGTGAATAGGCGGCTCTTGTGTATGATACGGGTGGCGGCCGAATGATTCGGACCGCGGCGCTTCACACGCGAGTCGGTGACGGATGACCATGAAACAAGTCTTGACGATTGCCGGATCGGATTCCGGCGGAGGCGCGGGCATCCAGGCGGATATCAAGACGCTGTCCGCCAACGGGGTCTACGCCATGTCGGCGATCACCTCCATCACCGCGCAGAACACCCAGGGCGTGGTGTCGGTCCACGACCTGCCGGTCAAGGTCATCGAGGCGCAGATCGACGCCGTCTTCGAAGACTTCGACGTGGCGGCGGTGAAGACCGGCATGCTCTCCTCCGCGCAGATCGTGGATGCGGTCAGCCGCAGGTTGAAGCATTACCATGCGGCGAATCTGGTGGTGGACCCGGTCATGGTGGCCAAGAGCGGCCATCCCCTCTTGCAGCAGGACGCGGTGGACCATCTGAAAGCGACGTTGGTCCCGCTGGCCTTCCTGGTGACGCCCAACATCCACGAGGCGGAACAGCTCTCGGGCCTCTCCGTCAAATCCCTGGCCGACGCGCGGCAGGCCGCCAAGGCGATTCACAAGCTGGGCTGCAGGCACGTGCTGATCAAGGGCGGCCACCTGCTCGTCGAGCGGGGCACGGACCTCCTCTACGACGGCAAGTTCTTCAACGTCTACAAGGGCGAGTTCATCGAGACGCCCCACACGCACGGCACCGGCTGCACCTATGCCTCGGCCATCGCCGCGCAACTGGCCAAGGGCAAGGCCCTGCCGGACGCGGTGCAGCAAGCCAAGCTCTATGTGACGGAAGCGATCCGCCACCACCTGGCCATCGGCCACGGCAAGGGGCCGACGAACCACTTCTATTTTCTCCCGCAGTGAGGGTACGCCCATGCACGTCCGTTCTCCGTTGTTCCTGCTGACCGGCTTCTTCTGGCTGTTTCTATCCGGGCTGCTCGGCGTCGCGCTGTTCATCGGCATGATGATCGGCCATCCCCTGCCGCCGCAGATCCGCCTCGTGCACGTGCACGCCGCGCTCGTCGGGGGCGTGGCGCAGATGATCCTCGGCGCGATTCTGGCGTTCGTGCCGGCCCTGCTGATGACCGGCAAGGACCGGCCGGAATCCCATCCGGTCCTCTATGGCCTGATCAACGGAGGCGCCGTCGGCATGGTCGCCGGTTTCGCCGCCGGGCAGCCGACCATCGTCGCGGCCTCCGGCCTGCTGGTCGTCCTGGCCTTCCTCGCCGTCCTGAAGGACGGGCTCGGCCAGGCCCAGAGCAGCCTGGTGTCCCCGCCGTTGAACCTCTGGTTTTACGGCGTGGCGCTGGTCGCCCTGCTGGCGGGACTGAGCCTGGGCGAAGCCATGGCCTTGCGGCTGTTCCCCGTCACGCTGCACGGCCAGGCCCGGCTGGCCCACATCCATCTGAACCTGCTGGGGTTCGCGACCCTCGCCATCGTCGGCACGATGCACAACCTGCTTCCGACGGTCTTGAACGTCCCCCTCTACAGCCAGAAGCTCGCCCGCTGGACCTTTGCCCTGCTGCCGGCCGGCATGGCCCTGCTGATCGCGGGGTTTTTGCTGGGCGACCTGCGGACCGAGATCGCCGCCGGTGCGGTGATCATCGCCGGCACCCTCCTCTACGGATACAACATCGTGCAAACCTGGATCGCGGCCGGCCGGCCCGGCCGCATCGCCTCGGACCATTTCCTGCTGGCCACCTTCTTCCTGGTGCTGACGGCGATCGGCGGCCTGTGCGTGGCCATCAACAGCCTCTGGGAGCCGGCCTACGTCCCCATCGGGAAACTCCACCTGGTGGCCTATACCCACCTGGCGCTGATCGGGTTCATCCTGCAGACCGTCATCGGAGCCCTGTCGCACCTGCTGCCAATCATGCTCGTGGTCAAGCGGGTGAAGAGCCACAAGAAACGCGGCCCCTATCTGGAGGCCCTCACCGGCATCGTCGAGCAATGGCGGCCCCTGCAGGTCGTGACGCTCAACATGGGCACGGTCGCGCTCCTCTTCACCGCCGGCCTCGTCTGGCAGTACAGCCTGCGCGTGCCGGCCGTGCAAACGGCCGCCTGGATCAGCGCCGGCCTTCTGGCCGTCGGCCTGCTCATCTTCGGCCTCAAGGTGATCCGGCTCCTGCGGCACCAGCCGCCGGAGCAATCGGCCGAGTAGCAGGCTCGGCTCTCTCTGGCATTTCTGCTACAATGTTTTCTTATGGAGCAATCGCTCACCTTCCAGGATCGAGCCGGCCACAAGGTCTCCGCCATCCTGGCCACACCGGCCCAGCCGACCGACCTGATCGTCGTCCTGCTGCACGGCTTCCTGTCGAACAAGAACAGCACGACGAACAAGACCCTGACCCGCGCCTTTCTGGAACAACACATCGCCACGTTGCGGTTCGACTTTTTCGGGCAAGGCGAGAGCGAAGGGCCTTTCGAGCGCATCACCATCACGACGGCCCTGGACCAGGCGAAAGCCGCCCTCGACCTGGCATCGGCCAAGGGCTACCGCCGAATCGGCCTGATCGGCTCCAGCTTCGGCGGGCTCATCGCCCTCATGGCCGCCGCCGATGAAGCCGGCAAGGGACGCCTGGCCAGCCTCGCCCTCAAGTGTCCCGTCCCGGATTTCGAAGAGATGCTTCGATTGGAATTCGGGCCGGAGGGCATCGTGGCCTGGAAACGCACGGGGACGATCCCCAACATCACCGGCGGGAACGAACGCGTCCCGCTCCACTACGCGTTTTACGAAGACTGCGCGCGCTACCGCGGCTATGAGGCCGCCACGTCCGTCACCGTGCCGACCCTGATCGTCCAGGGCGATCAGGACGAATACGTCCCCCTCCACCAGAGCCGGCGCCTGCTGGAGGCCCTGCGGCCCCCCAAGCGCCTGGATATCCTTCCCGGCGCGGACCATGGGTTCTCGAAGGCCGAGGACTTTCGTGCGATGGCCGGCAAGTTGATCGAGTGGACCGCAACGCACCTGTCGGCTCAATCAACCTAGGGGGGCGCGATGCAGGAACTCCATAGCTTGGGCGAGGAACGGCTGGAGGTGTTGAAGATCCTCTACCCCTGGTACAAGGAAGAGGTGTTTCGCCGGCGGGAGCAGATGATGCGGCTGACGGCGTTCGCCAGCGCGTTTCTCGTGTTGCTGCTGGTCACGATGCTGGCCGTTCCCTCGGCGGCCCATTCGGGCGTGACCGGCGCACTCTTCGCCATCACCGGCGTGGCCCTCTTCACCGCCATCTTCGCCTATCTGATCCTGCAACAGCGCGACCGCCACCGGATGGCCAAACAAGCCTTGATCGAGATCGAACGGGCGATGGGGCTCTACGAGGAAGGACTCTACGCGACCGGGAAAAGCTTGTATCCGGAAGAGTGGCAAACCGCCTGGCACGCGGACCGCAGCGTAATCGTCTACCTGACCGTCCTCACGACCCTCACGGTCCTCGTCATCGCCGCCGTGCTCTTACGGCCGTAGCTGCGTTACAATGCACCAAGCCTCGTTCAGCGGCTAATCCCCTGATCCCGCTGCAATCCCCGAGAGTAAGTACTTCATAGCTGTAGCTCCATCAGTTAGGCGCCAACCCTGATACATACGCTCTAACGCAGATTCTTGCTTGCTCTCCGTAACCCCGACGTTGTCGCAAAGAGACTTGGCACGAGCAAATGTTTCAGGAAATCTATCTTTGTGCTTTTCGAGAAACGCTAAAGAGGCGAGCATAAATCCTCTTTGAGAACCATCCGTTGACAGGTCCGCGCTTTTAACAATGCGCTCCACCTGATTCTCAATCTGTGTTAGTTCCGATAACTGTGTTTGGTATGAAAACACACCGGTAGCCAGTACAGTAACAAGCAGGCCGTATGATACATGAACCGTTTTGGACTTCCAGCCGGGTGCAGCAATGAGAATCCCAATGATTGACGCAATCGAACCAACAAGCCCAATTGCAACGATTAGATTTGTGAGCATGCCGTTCTCCCGATATGATCTAAAGTCGATCCCTACCTTAAGGAAGCTCAAAATGGTTCCCAACGAGGCCGCAGGGAGGCTCGGACCCCGAGGAGGTACATACCAAGCTTCGCTTGAACCGCTCGCTTCGATCATGTGCGAGCGGATAGTTACTTTACCTCTCGTCTTGCCGTACGTTGAGGGGGACGAGCGACCGAGAACGAAGTTGGGGACCATTTTCAGCATCCTAGGACGGCCTGGTCAGTCCTGCGGCGTATCCAGCACCGCCCGAATCTTTTTCTGGAGGACCGTGGACTCGAACGGCTTCTGGAGGAACCCTCCCCCCAGGTCTTCGAGCCCGTGGCGGATGACCACGTCGTCGGTATAGCCGGACATAAACAGGACGTGCGTCTCCGGCCACCGGCGCCTGACCTGCTCCGCAAGTTGGCGCCCGCTCATGCCCGGCATGACCACATCGGTCAGCAGCAGATGGATCGGCCCCCGATGGGACTCCGCGCGCCGCAGCGCCTCCTCCCCCCCGGCGGCCGTCAGCACGCAGTACCCCCAGGTCAACAGCAAATCGTGCACGATGTCCCGCACGACCGGCTCATCTTCCACCAGCAAAATCGTCTCGCCGCCGGCCCCTGATTCGTCCGGCTGATCGATCTCGCCGCCGGCCTCAGCCGATCCGAAAGTCTGGGGCAGATACACCGTGAAGACTGCGCCTCGCCCCGATGCGCTGTCCACCGTAACGGTCCCGCCGTGCTGCGCGATAATGCCATAGACCATCGCCAGTCCCAGCCCCGTGCCCTTCAATCGATCCTTCGTCGTGAAGAACGGCTCGAAGATATGGGTTTTGGTGTCGGCATCCATGCCGCAACCGGTATCGCGGACCGTCAGCTTCACGTAAGGCCCAGGCGCCGGGCCGGCCCGGCCAACGCGGGGCACAATTTCGCCCTCTACTCGAGCGGTTTCGACCGTCAGCGTGCCGCCTTCTGGCATGGCATCGCGGGCGTTGACCGCCAGATTCATCAGGACTTGCGCAAGCTGGTCCGGATCGGCCTTCACCAGGCAGGGCCCCGCCTGAAGATCGGTCACAAGCCGCACGTTTTCCCCAATGAGGCGCCGGAGCATCTCGACCATGTCGGTCACAAGCCTGTTCACATCCAGCACCTTCGGCTGCGTGACCTGCCGCCGGCCGAAGGCCAGGAGCTGGCCCGTCAAATTCGCCGCGTGGCGACCGGCCTTCTTGATTTCTTCGGCATGCCTGCGCAACTGGTCGCCGGCGGCCAACCGCCGCACCAACAGGTCGCTGTACCCGATGATCACGGTCAACAGATTGTTAAAATCATGCGCGATGCCGCCGGCAAGGCGGCCCACCGCCTCCATCTTCGCCGCCTGCCGGAGCTGCTCCTCCAGGTGCTTCCGATCGCGGAGATCCCTGGCAATCGTGGAAAAGTACGTGATCTCTCCCTCGGGCGTCTTATGGCTGAGAATCACCTGCGACACCGGAATCTCCAGCCCCTCTCTGGTCCGCAGAGCCGTTTCGCCGCTCCACACCCCATCGCGCACAGCGGTCGGCAACCCCTCGGCGATCACCAGTCTGGCCGCCCATTCCGGATGAAAGTCGGGAATCCTGGCGCTGGTGATATCCTCGTCCTCGCCAATCCCCACGAGCCGCCGGCCCGCCCGGTTGACGAACAGGGCCCGGCCGTCCCGATCCGCCGTGCCGACGAAATCGGTCGTCGCCTGCAGGATGTCCGCAAGCTGTTTCCTCCCCTCTTCCGCGCGCCTGCGCTCGGTTACATCCTGGACCGTGCCCACCATCCGGACAGGCTGCCCCCCTTCATTCCTGGTGACTTCGGCCTGTTCATGCACCACTCGCACCGTCCCGTCCGCTAACTGGATGCGGTGGTCAATGCTATAGGGTACGCCGTTGACCAGGGCGGCCTGCACCGACCGCTGGACGAATGCACGGTCGTCGGGATGCACGCACTTGAGAAATGCTTCGTAGGTCGCGCCGAATTGCTTCGGCGACAGGCCGAACATGCGGTAAATCTCGTCCGACCAGCGCAACTCGTCGGTCACGATATCCCAGTCCCAATTGCCGAGACAGGCGATACGTTGCGCCTCGGCCAGACTGGCTTCGCTCCGCTGCAGCACCTCTTCAAACCGCTTCCGCTCGGTGATGTCCGTGGTGATCCCGCCGATCGTGCAGACCTCCCCTTTCTCGTTGTACAGCGGGAACTTGACGACGATGCTGGTATGCGGCCCGTCATCGTGCATCGCCACCTCTTCAAACTCCATCGGCATGCCGAACTGGAGGACCTTCCGGTCGTTGGCGCTGAATGCCGCAGCCTGTGCTGGCGGAAAGAGTTGCTGGTCCGTTTTGCCGATCACGGCCTCGCGCGTCAGGTGAAAGGCCTGCTCGAAGCGACGATTCGTCAGGAGATAACGCCCCTCCGTATCTTTGAGGAACACCATGGCCGGACTGTGGTCCAGGAGCGCCTGGAACTTGGCCGCGTTCTCCCGCAGCACGTCTTCCGCCTGCTTGCGTTCGGTGACATCACGTATCACCGCGCACATCGCCGTCCGACCCTTCCAGGTGAACACACCGCAGGAGATTTCGACGGGGAAGACCGTGCCGTCCCTTTTCCGATGCCAGCGAAGCTGCACATGAAGCCCGCCGGTTTCGGCGGCTTGCCGGATTGCCGCAAGGCTTTTGGTCGGCTCGGCGCTGACATCCGGCACCCTGAGACGCAAGAACTCGTCCCGGCTGTAGCCGTACATACCGAGGGCCACGTCGTTGGCGTCTAGGAACCGATACGTGTCCACGTCGATCAGCATCACCGCGTCCATCGCCCTGGAGAACAACAACCGGTATTTTTCTTCGTTCTCCTGAAGCGCCTCGATGAGACGCAGGCGCCGCAATTCCGTTTCCACACGGGACGCATAGACCTCCAGCAGCGATTGCGCCTGGGAATCTTCCGTCGTCGGCACATCGTGCATCACCCCGACGAGGCCCATCACCCCGCCCTTCTCGTCGAACAGGGGAAAACCCATGTAGCTTTCCAAAGCCGCGTCCGCCAGAAACCGGTCGTCTGGAAATTGCTGCCGGATCCCGCGCGGAAACACCAGCATGCGCCGGCCCGTCACGATGTGTTCGCAGGGCGTGCCCGCCAACGCATAGTCGAAATTCTCGCCCAAGCCCCCGTCCATCCACAGGGCCAGTGTGTGCATGTGCCCCGGACGGCTTCCCATCACCTCTGCCACGAACGCACACCGTACGCCGAGCGTCGAAGCCAGGCTCGTCACAAGCGCGCGGAAGAACTCCGCTCCCGTGGCGGCAGACGTACTCGCCACGATGGTCCGCAGGATGGCCGCCCGGTCGTGAACCTGTTTCAGGGCCTCCGACAACTGGCCGGCTTGCGAAGCCGCTTCCGCCTGCTGCGCCTTCAGCAAACGCTCCAGCTCGGCCACCCTGGCTTTTAAGCGGGCGAGTTCGGCTCTGTCTTTTTCGTGCCCCATACTTCTCTCGCGTCAGTAGAGCCGTCCGCCGACGACCCAGTGACGGTCGTCCGGCACGTCGATCAACAGACGGCTGAGGTTCAGCTCGGCGAGCTGCGAGGCCACTTCGTCTTCCGTGAACGAAGCCAGGAGAGAGTGGTAGAAATCGCGCCGGAGCACCGTCGGCTCATCGGCCGCGTACCGGTCCACGATGGCCTGGGCCTCCTCCTGCGTTTCGGGCCGGAGCAGATCCATCACCAACACAAACGAGCCGGGTTTCACCAGCCGCTTGAGTTCGTACCAAAAGGTCAAGGGGTTGGGCAGGTGGTGGAGCAGACTGTTGGAGATGGCGGCGTCCGCCGGCTCATCGAGCCGCAATCCCTGAACCCGATCGCAGCGTAGGGCGATGCGATCGCTCAACCCTGCGGCGAGGACTGCTTCGTTCGCCAGACGGATCATGGCCGGCGACGCATCCACTCCGGTCACCCGGCAGCCGGGCAGCGCCCGCACGAACCGGATCGGGATATCGCCGGGGCCGCAGCCCAGGTCCAAGACATGACCCTCGGTCCATTCCGGATAGTAATTCCGAAACAAGTCCACGAAGCCCCGATTTTCCTCCTCGAAATCCGCCTTGGCATAGGCCAGGCACTGGACCTCATCCTCCATCACTTCCGGCTCAAGGGTTCGGTTCATTTACGTTGCTCGTATCTCGTTGTTGGTAGAGAGGTCCTCTTCCTTCACGCTTCACGCTTCACGCTTCACGCTTCACGCTTCACGCTTCACGCTTCACGCTTCTTCCACCGTGACCGCATCCCCGACGCACACCGTCCCTTCGGCCAGGACCCTGGCATAGAGACGGCTCCACCCTGGATGCAGGTCTTGGGAAATACGGCTGAAGTCTCCGTCGTGAAACAGACAGGTGTTTTGTTTGCAGGGCGCCGTATAGCTCACGACCTCCAGCCGGACCTCGTTCCCCACCGCAATCCGACTGCCCGGCGCAATGCCCGCCCAATCCACGCCGGCCAACGTGAGGTTGTCCCCGCTCGATCCCGGCTTGATGGGATGGCCTTCGGCCTGCAGCGCTTCGATCAACTCCAGCGAAAACAGGCAGACGGCCCGATCCGGCCCTCCGTGAATCAAGGGCGTCTTCTGCCGGTCGCCCTCCACCCGTTCTTTCGTAATGCGGGCCTGGGGCACCGGCAGCTTGGGCAGCCCTCCGTTGGACACACTGATCTGGTGCAGATACGAACGCCCTGTCTTGCTCGTCATGCTCCTCCTTCGCAGGAATCGGGCGCCACGACTTCCAGCGCCAGCCAGCCCTCCGCTTCACGGGATGCGTACGCCATTCCCCCCGCCGCCCCGAACGCCGCGGCGATCTCGGCCCGATCGTCGGCCAGCAACCCGGACAACAGCAGCCGTGCGCCCCGCTCAAGATACGGGGCCAGAAGACGAACCGAGTCCAGGAGCGTCCGTCGGTCCAAATTCGCCAGGACCAGGGTGACGTGTCGGGACTCCTCCCCGGACAGCTCGCTCAACGTGGCGGTACGCAATTCCAGCTCCGGGCCGAACCCGTTCAGGTCGGCATAGCCTTGGGCGCAGTCGATCGCCACCGGATCGTTGTCGATCCCGATTGCGGACGCGGCGCCGAGGCGCACGGCCGCCATCGCCAAAATTCCGCTGCCCGTTCCCACGTCCAGCACGCGCTCGCCGCCGCGAATCAGGTCCTCCAGCCATTCCAACAACAGCCGCGTGGTGGCATGGTGGCCGGTCCCGAAGGCCTGCTTAGGGTCCAGGATCAATTCGATCTCGCCTGGCCGTACCGCCACCGGCTCCCAGCTGGGCCGGATCACGATCCGCCGCCCGACCCGGAGCGGCTTGACCGACTTGGCCCACTCCTCGTTCCAATCCCGATCCGGAACCCGCACAAGGGACAGGCGATCGGCCGACAGCCCCGGTTCGACCTGCCGGAGCAACGCCGTGAGCGCCTCCAGCCTGTCCGGGCTCCAGCAATCCCCCGGCCAGTACAGGTGCAGGACCCCGTTCTCTTCCCAGGCGCCGGTTACGGCCGGATCGTCCAGCATCCCGAGCAATTCACCCGGATCCAGAGACGATGCAACCCGCACTTCGACCCATTCACGCGCCATGACGGCTCCCGATGCCCGTTGACGGATATCGGCACAAGCAGGTAAGGTCGCGCCATGTCCGACGCGACCGCTTCTTCGCCGGAACAAACCAGGGAACGGTCCCTCCACCGCTTGCTCCGGCGCGTGGATCGGCTCATCGCGCGCGCCGAACGGATCAGCGCTTCCTTCAGCCGCTGGCGCCTGGCCCTTTTTCTCACCGGCGCCGCCGCCTCGGTCATGGCCTACAAACAAGCCTCCTATCACCTCGGCAACGGCTTGCTGGGGCTGTTCGTGCTCACGTTCCTGATGGTCGCCCGGTATCATAACAGGCTGGAAGACCGTTTGCATCAACTACGTAACTGGCGAGGCCTCAAACGCGCGCACCTGGCCCGGCTCGCCCTGGACTGGCCGGCGATCCCCGCGCATCTCGTCCCGACCCCTGAAGGTCATCCCTACGCCAGGGACCTCGACGTCACCGGCCCCCATTCGCTGCTCCATCTGCTCAACACGACGGTCCTGTCGGCGGGGCGCGAGCGGCTGGCGGCCTGGCTGCTGAGCCAAGCCGAGCGGTTGCCCGATCCCGAAATCTGGGAGGCGCGGCAGCAGACGATCAAAGAACTGGCGCGCCTCCCGCTCCTGCGGGATCGGCTGGCCCTGGCCGCCAAGCCGGTCGGCAAGACGGCTGACTCGGACATCGACTGCGCCAGGATTCAGGCTATTCTCGATACCCAAGCCGGATTTCCAGGCCTCATGCCCCTCCTATGGTTGATGAGCGGGCTGGCGGCCGCCACGCTGGTGCTGGCCCTGGCTTCGGCCTTGGCGCTGGCTCCCAACTATTGGCTCCTGTCCTTCGCCGTCTATGCCGCCATCCAATTGCTCACATCGGGCCGGACCGCTCCGGTCTTCGGCCGCGCCCTCTCCCTGCAACACGAACTGGACCGGCTGGGCACTCTGTTCCGGTACCTGGAACGCAGGGCCTTCACCCCGACTCCATCGCTGCGGCGCCTCTGCGAACCGCTCCTCCGGGGAGCCGCCAGACCCTCCACATCCATCGCGCGATTGGCGCGGACCAGTCAGGGGCTCAGCCTGCGCGCCCATCCTCTCGTGCATCTGGCCGCCAACGCCCTCATGCCCTGGGATCTCTGGTTCACCTACAGACTGGAAACGATCCGGCAACACTTGTCGCAGAGCCTGCCGGCCTGGGTGGATCGCCTCGCCGAATTGGACGCGGCCTCGGCGCTCGGCACCTTTGCCTATCTGCACCCGGGCTATCAGTGGCCCAGGCCCCTGACGCCGGGCAGAGACAACGGACGCCCGGCTGCAATCCTGGCCCGCTCGCTTGGGCATCCTCTACTCCCCCCTGGGAAACGGGTGGCCAACGATCTGGAGCTTGAGGGCTTGGGACGAATCCTGCTGATCACCGGCTCGAACATGTCCGGCAAAAGCACGTTCCTCCGCACGATCGGCATCAATACCTGCCTGGCGCAAGCCGGCGCGCCGGTCTGCGCCACCTCGTTCGACTGGACCTGGGTCCGGCCTGTCTGTTGTATCCGGGTGGACGATTCGCTCGAGGCCGGGCTCTCGTTCTTTTACGCCGAGGTGAAGCGGCTGAAACGGTTGCTGGACGCGACGCACGATCGGTCGGCCAGGCCGGTGCTGTTTTTAATCGATGAAATCTTCAAGGGCACCAACAACCGGGAGCGGCTCGCCGGCAGCAAGGCCTTCATCCAGGCGCTGGCTTCCGGCAACGGGCTGGGGTTGATCACCACCCACGATTTGGAGCTGGCGCAACTGGAACAGGAGCTGCCGGCCGTTGCCAACGCCCATTTCCAGGAAACCGTCGAGGCCAAGACACTGACGTTCGACTACCGTTTACGGCCCGGCCTCTGTCCCACGACCAACGCATTGCGGATCATGGAGCTGGAAGGTTTGCCCGTGCCGAACCCGGACGGATCACCGCCCGCTTGACAGAGAGAAAGGCGACTGCTAGCTTGCTGGCGCGATCAGTTCCCGGCCTGACGACAAGACACAAGACGATGGGAGGTCACCCGATGAGATCATCCAATGCCCTGTCCGCACTGTTGCTCTCCGCCTTCATACTCATGCTGACCCTGCCCGCTTGCACCACCAAGGGCACCATCAAGGCGACGACCGACCCCACCACGGATATCTTGTCCAGCACGTCCGGCAGAGCCTGGTTCACCGAAGACGGACTCATCAAAGACGAATTCAAGGTGGAGGCCTTTACGGCTCTGAATTTCGAGAACCTCAAGCAGGACATGGCCCAGGGCCAGGGGGAATACCTCACATCGTTGGGATCGCTGCTGGGAGTCCCCGAGGACCGACAGGCGACCTTCTTTCAGTTGACGCGGGAGAAATATCCGCAACTCGTGCCGACCGACCGGACCACGCCCGCCGAACTGGTGGCCGCCCTACACGGCGAGCTGGCCGCCGATCCCCGGCTGATCGGAAACCCGACAAACAACTAATCGCGTCGCGGCAGAGCGATCACGTCTCCCAGAGACTGGTCGCTCTGCCCCTCCCTGTGCTCACCCACCCGCTGATACGAACCGGATCGGATCGGAACCCCGTCGTGGAACACGATGTAGTTGGACGGCAGGGCCGGCACGCGCGGCCCGGGCAGGATGATGCCGGCCAGATTCAGCGGGTCCGCCCCGGACAGTTTGATCTCTGCCCCCCCCCCCGATGCAGTCCCCGCTCGCCGCAAGGCCCGGAGCGACTCCACCGCCTCCGGTAGCGCAAACTGCTCCCCCACAAAGCCGGCCACGAAGCGCCCGCCCCTGATTTCACCTCGCGACTCGAGGCGGCGGTACTGCACGAGCAGATCGCGCCAAGGCGGACTGAGCGATTCGCGGCCCAACAAGTCCCGAAAGACGACCCCATAGCGCCGCAACAGCTGACGAGCGACCGACTCCTCCGGGCGGACCGCCGAGGGCTGATCGCCGACGGCGTGCCTGAGCAGGGACCAGCGGCCGGCGCTGCGGCCAGGCCGCCTGGCTTTTCCACGCCCCTCGGCCCGCCGCCGTTTGGGATCCAGCAGCGCCCGCAAGTTGTCGAACCCGTCGGCGGTGACGAGACCGGCGGCCGCCAGTTCCCACAAACCCCCTTCCACTTCCGTCTGCAGATGGCCCGTGCCCGCGACCAGGTCGGCGAAAAAGCTCGCCCCGCGCGACCGCAAATATCGCTGGAGGTCCTGCGCCACCGGTCCCAGGTTTCCCTCCGCCACAGGACCGACCGCTTCTCCACCGGCACGAAGCAGCCACCAGGCCTCCTCCCGCGGAAAGAGACCGATCGGCGCGACACTGGTGGGCATGATCCGTTTGGCGCGCGGCGCGTCCCCGAGGCCGAGCATCGGCTCTTCGAGACGAGGATGGGGGCTGAGCCGGCCCCAGGCCGCCATGCCGCCGAGACACAGCCGGTCGAGCCAATCGGGATCGTACTTGGACATCCGGCAAGGCAGGAGAAACCGCTCCCAGGCCGAGGCGGCCGCTTCGAACCCGGCCAGTTGGCGGATCACTTCCTGCAAACCCGCCTCTCCGTGCAGGCGCGAGCCGGGCGTCACATGCTGCCACTGGAACAAAAACTTCATGAACTCCGCCGCCGTGACCGGCTCGATTTCCTTCCGGAGGATGCCGATCGTCAGGCGATGAATGCGCGCCAGCAGCCGCCGGTCGCACCACTCCGGCGCTACCGCGCCGGAATTTTCAATTTTGAATTCTACATTTTGAATTGGCGCAGGGCGGAAGTTCCCGCGCAGGACTTGTCCGGTTGCTTCGAGCTGGAGCAGCGCCCCGTTCACGGCCTCCGGCGCAAGCCAGAGCTTCGCCGCCAGCTCTCGCACCGTCGTTGGGCCCGTGCTCTCCATCCAACCTTGTACGATGGTGCGGATCGCTGTTTCCCGGTCCGGCCGCACCCCCTCTATCGTAAGACTCGGGGGAAGCAGGACATTCGGAAACGCAGCCTGGATCACGGAGACCCGCTCCATCGCGACCCAGCCATGCACAGGCGCCGACGCGGGGACGGGGCGGGCAGGCAACGCAGCGTGCCCAACTCCCCGCGTCTCCGTGTCCCCGCGTCCCACCGTCACAATCACGGCGCGACCGGCCTGGAGCAGCGGCAGGAGATAGGCAGCCCAGGCCGGCGCTATCTGCTCCGGCACCCAGTGCAGCGTCAACAGCGCATCGTGCAATTCGTCGGGGCTCCGCACCACCGGCCAGGCCTCGTCCTCCACCTCGGCAATCGCGTCCGCCGACAAGGCGCCCAGCTTCCCCGCCAGATCCGGCGACAAACTGCGGCGCATCTCCACGGCCCTGGCCCGCCGCTCTTCCAGCGGCGCATCGTCCAGAAAGGCATAGGGGTTCGCGTTGAGGATTTCATGACAGAAGGGCGAGGGAGCGGGCGTATCCCTGGCCAGGCATTGAATCGCTCCCGATTCGATGTTGCTCAGAAGGGCTTCGAGTCCGTCGATATCCATGGCCTCGGTCAGGCAATCGCGGATCGTCTCCCGGACCAACGGATGGTCCGGCACGTCGCGCGGGCCGTGGATATTTTCCTGGCAGGCGGTGGCGGCGGGAAACACGGAAGCCAGCAGGTCCTCCGCCCTCATCCGCTGGATCTGCGGCGGGACTTTTTTGCCGTTGGTAAAACGGAGCAAGGCCAGGGACCGTTGGGCGTTCCAGCGCCAGCGGGTCATGAACATCGGAGCCTGGAGGACGGCCTGGATCAACACCTCGCGGACCCCGTCGGCACGCAGAAACCCGAAGACCGACTCGAGCGGGAAACTGTGTCGTTCGCCCAGCGACAGTACGATGCCCTCGTCCGTGGCCGCCGCCTGCAGCTCGAAGTCGAAGGTGGCGCAGAATCGTTTTCTCAAGGCCAGCCCCCAGGCCCGGTTCAACCGGCCGCCGAAAGGCGCATGCAAGACCAGTTGCATCCCGCCGCCTTCGTCGAAAAACCGCTCCGCCACGATTGTCTTCTGGGTCGGCACGGTCCCCAGCGCCGCCCGGCCCGCCAGGACATAGGCGACCGCCTGCTCCGCTCCCCGCCGGTCGAGGCCACAGTCCTCTTGGAGCCATTGAAGAGCTGATGGCTGACGGCTGATCGCGTCTCGGATTGCGGCGACTTCGGCCGACAGTTCCGCCGTACGGGCCGGCGCCTCTCCGCGCCAGAAAGGAATGGTTGGCGGCGCCCCATGGGCATCCTCGACCCGCATCTTTCCAGTTTCAACCCCGCGGATGCGCCAGGAGGTATTGCCCAGCAGGATGATATCGCCGGCCAGGCTTTCGACCGCAAAATCCTCGTCCACTGAACCGACGACTGTGCCATCCGGCTCCGCGATCACGGCGTAGTTGGCCGTGTCCGCAATCGCCCCGCCGGAGGTGATGGCCGCCAGGCGGGCACCGCGCCTGGCGCGAATCCGGCGGTTGATCCGGTCGTGGTGCAGATAGGCGGTTCCTCTTCCCCGACTCGTGGCAATGCCCTCGGCCAACATGCGCAGGACCGAGTCGAAGTCCCGGCGTGACAGGTCCCGATAGGGGGCGGCCTGCCGGCAGAGGGCATAGAGTCCCTCCTCCGTCCACTCCTGGGCGGCCACAGATGCCACCATCTGCTGGGCCAGGATGTCGAGCGGGCCCGGCGGCACGGTCAGGCGGTCCAACGTGCCGGCCCGGATGGCCCGCAGGAGCGAGGCGCATTCGATCAGTTCGTCCCTGGTGGTCGCGAAGAGCCGTCCCTTGGGAATGGCGCCGATCCAATGGCCGGACCGGCCGACCCGTTGCAGGCCGACCGCGATCGACCGGGGCGAGCCGATCTGGCAGACCAGGTCCACCGTGCCGATGTCGATACCCAATTCCAGGGACGCGGTCGCGACCACCACGCGGGTCTGGCCGAATTTGAGCCGCTCCTCCGCCGAGAGACGGATCTGCCGCGACAGACTCCCGTGATGGGCCGCCACCGCCTGCTCGCCCAAATCGCCGCGCAACCGTTCCTCCAGATGGTGCGACACCCGCTCGACCAGCCGCCTGGTATTGACAAACACCAAGGTGGACTTGTGCGTCCGGACCAGCTCGGCCACGCGGTCGTAGACGTCGCTCCAGATCGCGTTCGTCGCCACCGCTCCCAACTCGTCCCTGGGCACTTCCACCGCCAGGTCCATCCGGCGTCGATGGCCGACGTCCACGATAGTGGGAGCGGGCCCGGCACCCACCAGAAACCCGGCGACGGTCTCGATGGGCCGCTGTGTGGCCGAGAGGCCGATGCGCACCGGCTTGACCGCCGCCAAGGCATCCAGCCTGGCCAACGACAAGGCGAGATGCGCCCCGCGCTTGTTCGGCGCGACGGCGTGAATTTCGTCCACGATGACGGTGCGGACATCCCGCAAGATCTGGCGGCTCTTCTGGGCCGTCAGGAGCAGATAGAGCGACTCGGGCGTCGTGATCAAAATGTGCGGCGGCCGGCGGAGCATCTGCTGCCGGTCCCAGGCCGGCGTATCGCCGGTGCGGACCGTGACACGGAGCTCCGGCATCAACAGGCCTGCGGCCAGCGCCGCATCGGCGATCTCCGCCAGCGGCTCCTGCAGATTTTTTTGAATGTCGTTGCCGAGCGCCTTGAGCGGAGAGACGTAGAGCACCTGCGTCCGGTCGGTCAGTTCCCCGGCCAGGGCCTGCTTGAACAGGGCATCGATGCAGGACAGGAAGGCGGCCAACGTTTTGCCCGAGCCGGTGGGGGCCGCAATCAGGACCGGCGAACCGGAGGCGATGGTCGGCCAGCTCCTGGCCTGGACTGCCGTCGGCGCACCGAACCGGCCACGAAACCAGGCGGCGACAATGGGATGAAAGGAGGCGAGCGGCATAGGGGGAATCTTACCATGGGCGGCGCGATGGCAACAGCCGTCCGATCGGGTACAATGGCCGTCGCCCCAGTTGAAGAGGCCCCTGCGACGCGATGAGCCACCCATCACCGGTCGTGATTCTCGGCGCCGGCTACACCGGCCTGGTCATCCATGCCCTCGGCACGGCCCTGGGGCTGACGGTTTTGGCCGGCAGCCGATCGCCGCACGAACACCTGACCTCGATTCCCAGATCGCAGCGCCTGCGCTTCGATCTGGAGCAGCCGCAGACCTGGGCTGACATTCCGGAGCAGGCCCGGCTCGTCTGGTGTTTCCCGGCGGTCCCCGAGACGCTCGTGCGAGATTTTGCCGAGCGAGTCGCCCCCACGGTCAGCCGGCTGGTGGTGCTGGGCAGCACGTCGGGCTACGAGCTTGCGGCCCCACAGAAGGAAGGAACGGCCGCGCCGCTGATCGACGAAGAGGCCCCGCTCAACCTGGCCCTCCCCCGCGTGCGCGGCGAGGAATGGCTCCGGACACATTCCCCAGCGATCGTCCTCCGCAGCGCCGGCATCTATGGGCCGGGCCGGCATGTGTTGGATTGGATCAGGCACGGGCGGGTCACCGCGTCCCCCCGCTTCGTCAACCTCGTGCATGTCGAGGACCTGGCCGGGATCTGCTTGGCGGCTTTGGAACGGGGCAGGGCCGGCGCCGTCTACAATGTCAGCGACGGACAGCCCAGACAATGGGCCGAGATCTGCCGGATCGCACAGCAGCGTTGGGGCGTGGAGTCATTGGATAAGGGGCCGGCGGGTCGGACAACAACCGGACCGGGAAAGCGCCTGTCCATCGCCAAGCTGCAACGAGACTTGGGGTATGCGTTCCGCCACCCGGATTTGTACGAGGCGTTGGACGAGATAGAGGCAAGTTGACAAGTTGGAACGTCTATAAAGTCGACACGTCACGAATCCGAAGCAGGCAACTTTCGGACTTTCTCGACTTTTCAACTTTGCGACTGTGTCGCTTTCACCGAAGCAGCGCCATCACCGTCGCGCACACCAACAAATTATTGAGCATATGGGCCGCCATGCCTGGCAGGAGACTGCCGGTTTTCTCGTAAGCCCAGGCCCAGAGCATCCCGCTCCAGAAGACGCTGACCGTGCCGAGGATACCGTACCCGTGCGCCAAGGCAAAAATCCCCGCGCTGATCGCTCCCGCCGCGGCCCATCCATACTTGCGCCTGAGCGTGGCGAAGAGCAGCCCCCGAAACACCAGCTCCTCGAACAGCGGGGCGAACACCACATATTCGACGAGGCTGACCGCCAGCAGGAGCCCGGAGCCCCAGACCAAGTCCCCGTCGAACCATTCGGTCCAGTGACTGGACAGGTCCCAGGCTTCCGCGACTCGGCCCAGACCCCATTCTCCCAGCAACGCCGCCGCGAGCAGGGCGGCCAACATCAGCCCCAACCGGCCCCAGGCAGCCGGCAAGGGCCGGAGCCCCAGCCCCTGCAGCCATCCGACCCCCGTGGGCCCGAACAAATGTCGCTGGGCCAGGAGCAGAATCGGCAGGTTCGTGAGCGGGATGGCCACAGCCCGCACCAGCAGGCTGTCGGTCTCGAGCGAGAGCAGGGCCAGGGTCAAGAGGGCGCTGATCGCTCCGCCACGGATCAGGACCACGGACCCGAGGCGGCCGCGCCAGAGGGGCGGGACCGGCGCCGCCCCCACTTGCAGAACCCGGCGCTCTCCCCGCGACCGGACGACCAGAGCCAGCGCTATCAGACCGGCCACCATGCAGAACAACTGCAAGCCGGCCAGTATCCTGGCCCGCTGCATCAGGGGCTCCGTCCGGCTGATCTGGGCTTTTTTGGTGGCCGAGAGCAGCGGCTGATCGCCGGCCTTGGTCGCAATCTGGATGGCCAGCCGATCATAGAACCAGCCGGCCGGAATCCGTTCCGCCAGTTCCGCCTGAAGCGCCAGCTCTTCCGCCCGCGCAATCCCGGGCTCCAGATAAGCGGCGCTCAGCCATCGGGCGAACAGCGGGAACGGGTCCTTGCCCTTCGCCCAGGCCTGGATTGCGGCGCGCACTCGGTCGAGCTTGCCGGCCTCGCCCTCCAGGATCGCCGACTGAAGTCGTACCTGCGGGTCCGGGAACGAGTCGGCCAGTTCCTCATACCAGACGGAAGCCAGCGGCAAGGTCTCTCCGCTGTCGCTCATCGTCAGGTCGAAGAGGAGCCGCTCCCAGGGAGGCGCATCGGCGAAGACCTCCTCCAGATCCATCGAGCGGCCGACCATCAGCGCCAGCGCGCGTTCCGGTTCGTCCACCCGGCTGAGGCGTGGGACGGTGGCTTGCAGCCAGGCGAACAGGAACACCGAGCCCAGTAGAATGAGAACCGAGAGGCCGGTCAGAAACGGGGAGAATCGTGGCGCAGGAGGCGGACCAGCCGATGCCGGATCGGACGGATGGTGCGGCACAACGACCGCCGGCGCGGCATCGCCATGACCGACAGCCGGCGCGGCATCTTGACCCATGTCCGTGAGATCGGCCACCCAGACTCCTGATTGTGCGGCAGTATAGCACGGAGTCTTCGTGGGAACAGGGCAGGCCGGGCTTGTCGCGGGCGGCTATGCCTGATCCAGCACACGGCGGACCGTGATCGCCAATTCTTCAATCGTGAAGGGCTTGGAAAGACAGATGGGGGCCGCTTGCTCCAAGCCATGACTCGCCAGAATTTCACCGCTATAGCCGGAGACGTAGAGGGTCTTGAGGCCGGGCTTGACCAGGGCCAGCCGCTCGGCCAATTGCCGTCCGTTCATCTCCGGCATCACCACGTCGGTCAGCAGGAGATGAATCCGCCCCGGATGCTGTTCGGCCAACAACAAGGCATTCTCGGGGGATCCGGTCTCCAACACCTGATACCCCTGCCCGCTGAGGGTCTCCTGAATCAGGAGACGCACATCCCGGTCGTCATCCACGACCAGGATCGTTTCGTCCCCCCGCGGCATGGCTTTCGGCGCCGCCGTTTCTTCCGGCTCCTCAACGGCATCCTGCCGCGGCAGGCAGACGGTGAACGTCGTCCCCTGCCCCGGCTCGCTGGCCGCCGCGATCGTTCCGCCACTCTGTTCCACAATCCGATGGACCGTGGCCAGGCCGAGGCCAGTGCCTTGCCTCTGGCCTTTGGTGGTAAAGAACGGGTCGAAGCAATGGGCACAGATCTCCGGATCCATGCCCTGACCCGTGTCACGAATCGTCAGCCGCACCGATGGTCGGCCGCCAAGACCGGCCAGCCCGCATGCGGGGTGAGAGTCGTCCATGGCGGTGGTCATCGTGAGGGTGCCCCCCGCCGGCATGGCATCCCGCGCATTGACGGCCAGGTTGATGATCGCCTGCGGAAATTGCCCCGGATCCACCAGCACCGGACAGACGTTCGGCGTCAAGACCGTCTCGACACGGATCGCCTCTCCCATCAATGCTCGGACGATCGGCACCTGATCCTTGACGAGTTGGTTGAGATCCACGCTTCTGAGCTGCATCGGCTGTTTCCGGCTGAATACGAGGAGCTGCCGCGTGATCGCTTCCCCGCGCTCCGAGGCTTTTTTGATCGCCTCCAGCCGCTTGAACAGGGGGTCGCCTTCGTCGCGGCCCTTGAGCGCCATCTGACAAGAGCCCTGAATGACCTGCAGAAGCTGGTTGAAGTCGTGAGCCACCTCCGCCGCCAGGCGGCCCAGCGCCTCCATTTTGTGCCGCTGGCGGAACTCGGCTTCCTTCTGGCGGACCAACGCGTCCATCCGCTTGCGCTCCGAAAGATCGCGGAGAATCCCGCTGAAAAACATGCGCCCATCCACCTGCCAGGCCACCAGCGACAGCTCGAGGGGAAACTCGGTTCCGTCTTTCTTCAGTCCCTCGATTTCGACCGTCCTCCCGAGAGCATGGCCCTGCCCGGTTCGGATAAACCGCTTGATCCCTTCGGTATGGCGGGCCCGGTACCGTTCCGGCATCAACAAAGCCACCGGCCGGCCCAGCATCTCCTGCTCGTCGTACGCAAAGAGTGTATGTGCCGCCTTGTTCCACCAGATGATGATGCCCTGGCTGTCTGCCTGAACGATGGCGTCGTGGGCGGATTCGACCAAGGCCCGGAAGGTCCGCTCCGATTCCTGCGCCATCTGCTCCGTCTTCCGGTGCAATCGGCGGATCGTGTCCGCCGACACGCCGTAAAATACGGCCATGATCAGCAGTACCGGCAGTTCCAACAGTTCGCTGACGGACAGGGCCCTGATTTGCGACGGACCGAAATAGAGCAAGCCCGCGTAGCCAACACAGAGCAGCGTGGAGAGGCCGAGCGCCTGGCGCAACGAGGGGGCCGAGGCCGCCACCAGGATGATGAGGAAAAAGGTCACGTGAAAGCCGGAGGCCGCGTTGGGCGAGAAGTAAGTCAGGCTGCTGGTGACGGCCGTGTCCACCATGACCAGCGAACCGACAAACCAGCTGGAGTCCCAGACCTTGCCAGGAAATACCATCACCGCGGCCACCAGCAGCAGCAGGCCCAGCACAATCCACTCCTTTAAGGCGTAGAGACCGTGCGTATCTTCGCTGAACAGCAGATGATAGGAGAGGACGATCGCGACGAGAATCTGGATCAGCAGGAGTTCGGCCCGTCGGCCAGGGCCTGGGGCCGGCGGGCGTGGGGGAAAGGCCGAGGGGTCGGCCGGCTGGGATGATTCGCTGCTCATGCCATCTACCTCTTCCCGCCACCCGGGCCACTCATGGGCCGTCATTCAACCTAGTGCCCTCCCCCCGGACTGTCAAGCGCCCCCTCCCTTCCGTGCAGACGCCGGAATGAGGCTTGTGGCGGAACCAGGGGGGCTTTCGTTATACTATTGCGCATGATGTCGATTGTGGACGGTTCGGAGCCAATTTCATCAATATCGGATGCCCCGTGACAGACTCAATGTCTTCTGCTTGCGGCGAATTCATTCCCCCGCCCCGACTGCTGCTCGGGCCCGGGCCCAGCTTGGTGCATCCGCGCGTACTGCAGGCCATGGGCGCGCCGCTCCTGGGACATCTGGACCCGGAGTTCTTGCAGCTCATGAACGAGATCCAAGCGATGCTCCGGCGCGTCTTTCGCACCGAGAACCGGTTCACGATCGCGATCTCCGGCACCGGCTCCGCCGGCATGGAGGCGCTCCTGGTCAACCTGGTGGAGCCGGGGGATGCGGTGCTCGTCGGCGTCAACGGCGTCTTCGGCTCCCGGATGGCCACCGTCGTGGAACGGTGCGGAGGCCGGCCGATCGCGGTCGAGGCGCCCTGGGGTCGGATTATCGAACCGGACGACATCCGGCTGGCGCTCGCCCGCTCCGGCCCGGTCAAGGCCGTGGCGTTGGTTCATGCGGAAACCTCCACGGGAGCGAGGCAACCCCTGGAATCCATCGGCGCCCTCTGCCGGGAAGCCGGTGCCTTGTTCATCGTGGACGCCGTGACCTCACTGGCCGGCCTACCCCTCGAGGTGGACGCCTGGGGCATCGACGCCTGCTATAGCGGCACGCAAAAGTGCCTGAGCTGCCCCCCGGGTCTGGCCCCGCTCACGCTCAACGAGCGTGCGTTGGCCGCCATCCGTCGCCGCAAAACGGCGTGCCGAAGCTGGTACCTCGACCTCTCATTGGTGGCGGACTACTGGGAAGAGGGCAAGCGGGCCTATCACCATACGGCGCCGATTTCCATGCTCTACGGCTTGCGGGAAGCCTTGCGCCTCGTGGAGGAAGAAGGGTTGGAGCCGCGTTTCGCGAGGCATCGGCTGCAGAGCGAGGCCCTGGGAGCCGGACTCGCAACGCTGGGGCTGAGCCCGTTCGCCCAGGAGGGGCATCGCCTGCCCAGCCTCGCCTGCGTGACCCTGCCGGCCCGGATTGACGATGCCGCCGTGCGGGCCTCACTCCTGCGGCGCTTCCAGATCGAAATCGGCGGAGGGTTGGGGCCGCTCCGCGGACAGGTCTGGCGCATCGGGCTGATGGGCGAGTCCGCCAGACGGAGCCATGTGCTGACCCTGCTCGGTGCGTTGGAGGAGCTGGGTCTGGAGCAGGGCTGGCTCGCGCAACCAGGCGCGGCCCTGAGCGCCGCCGCCCGCATCTATGCCCGAACCGGCGAGCCGGCCGCCGCGCTACAGAAATCCGTCCGAACATTCAGCAAAAGGGAGAAGGCTCGCTCATGAAACCACCGGTTATTTGGGGAACGGTCCTGATGCTGCTGGTGCTCGTCGGCGTCGGCGGCTACTGGGGGCTGTCCGGTTTGCTCAAAGATGCCGAGGCGCCGGTCACGATCGCGCCGGAACTCGTGGCCGATTACGTCCACGCCGTGATCCAGGC